>JAWLFL010000080.1:0-16681 GCA_041685605.1 Cyclobacterium sp.
GTACACCCTTCAGGTTTCCGGAACTCCGGTGGCGGTCAGTAAAATAGGCCTATACCTCTCCTCCTTCGCATCCGGGGTATCTCCCACAGACGACGGTTCACTTACCATTATCGGAAAAAGGGATGGAAACACGCTCTATACGGTTGAAAAAACGAGTGGCTTTCCTTCCGACTTCGGCGGAACAGGCGGATTTTTCACCCTGGATTTTGCGACAGATGGCCTTTCAGACTACTCAGCTGTACTGGTAGATGAATTAGTGCTTGAAACAGGCGGTGCCTTTTCGTACCTGGCGTTAGATAATTTTGATTTTTGTGTCGATAATTCCGCACCTTCGGGTTACTCGGTAACCATTGATCAGAATGTGATCGACGAAGCCAACCAGGATCAGGTAGGATTTACTTTTGCTGGAGCTGAATTGGAAAGTACTTATACGTTTTCCTTCAACAGTTCGGGAGGAGGCGCAGCTATAACCGGCTCGGGTACCATCCTAAGTACAACCCAACAAGTAACTGGAATCGATCTGAGCAGTGTACCGAATGGACTGATAACACTGACTGTAGCCTTAACGGATATATCGGGAAATCAGGGTCCGGAGGTAACCGCACAAGTCGACAAATTTATTAATACCATTCCCGAGGTAGGTCCGGACCTTTACACTGCACCTACCTACGAGGAAAATGCCGCTAACCTTCTCATTTTGGAGAACATCGAGGTCAGCGATGCTGATGGAGACGAACTTGTTCGTGCCATCATCCGGTTTGAAGGGTCAGGGAAAATTTCAGGAGATGAGTTGAGTCTGGGCGACCCCTCGCCTTTTACTTTTCAAGAGGTAGACGTTAACACCTTGGAACTGATAGGCACCGCCACTGCAACTGTCCTCACCGACATACTCAGAGGGCTGGCCTTTCGCTCCACTTCAGAGGATCCAACCCTGGGTGGAACCGAAACTGAAAGAATTATTTCTATTATTATAGAAGACGAAAACGGAGGGTTTTCTATCCCGGCAAATGGTACCCATAATGTTCGACTGCCCATTGAAGCTGTCAACGATGCTCCGGAACTATCCCTCCCTTCCAACCAAGAAGTCCTCTCCAATCAACCGTTGACATGGAGTAGCGCAGGAGGTAATGAAATAACGGTAAGCGATCCGGATGCTGGATCCAATGCGCTACTAGTCGAACTATCCGTGACCAACGGCAGCCTGGACCTGGCAACGACCACCGGGCTAAGCTTTAATCTGGGCACAGGTGCCGGAAACAGCTCCATGCAGTTCTCTGGAGACCTTACTGCTATCAACAATGCGCTGGATGGATTAGAATTTACCAGTACCACCAGTTTTGTCGGTGAAGCGGTACTCACAATGGAAATTAACGATCAGGGTAATACCGGTACCGGCGGATCCCTGTCAGCGAACGGTACCTTGTCTATTCAGGTAAACGCTCCCAATGCTCCTCCGGTGGCATCCGGCGTAAGTGCCTCAGGCACGACAGCTGTTGGTGAAAGTTTGACAGGTGCCTATACCTATACCGATACCGAAAACGACGCAGAATCAGGGACTAGCTTTCAATGGTGGATTGCCGATGATGCCGTGGGTAGCAACGAGACAGCTATTTCAGGTGAAAGCGGACAGGATTTAACCCTTCTTACCGACTACCTGGGGCATTTTATCAGTTTTGAAGTGACCCCATCCGATGGAAACAATTCCGGTGCTCCGGTAAAATCCGGGTACATAGGTCCTGTTTTTACCCTTCCTCAAGTAAACACAACCGATCCTGCTGGTATTTTATTCAATGCTGCCACATTAGGAGGCGAGGTGGAAAACGAGAAATTTAGTGAGGTAACCGAAAGCGGGATTGTCCTCAGTACTTCAGGTAGCCCGGATCTGACAGACCAAAAAGTTGCCATGGGCAGCGGTCCTGGCGCCTTTTCTGCCAGCGTTTCCAATCTGGCTCCAAATACCACTTATTATGTACGGGCTTTTGCGACTAATGCCGCAGGTACCGCATTCGGTCAGCAAACAAGCTTTACCACAGAAAAACAGACACTGACATTGGGTGGGTCTTTCCAGGTAGAAAACAAAACCTACGACGGAACCAGCCAGGCAGTCATTCTTACCGATGACCTTGAGCTTCTTAGCCCTCAACCTGGAGATGAAGTGATGGTGTCCGATGTGGTGCTGGCATTCGCCGATTCTCAAAGTGGCACGGACAAACCAGTTTCGATCGTTTCAGCGGTATTAAGTGGTGCAGACGCTGAAAATTACACCTTAACTATTACCGCTGCTCCATCCGGCATTGCCAGCATTTTCCCCAAATCTCTAACCGTATCGGCTACAGAAGGAATCGCCAAAACCTATGGCACATTGGACCCTGCATTTACCTTTACCAGCAGTGGCTTTGTAAATGGAGAGGACGAGACCTTGTTTACAGGAGCACTGGGAAGGGAGCCGGGTGAAAACGTCGGCACTTATGCAATCACCCAGGGAGACCTAACGGCCGGCGCCAATTACACCCTGGACTTCACAGCGGCAGACTTTACCATCAATCCAAAAACCTTGGTGCTCACCACCGATGCCGGACAAAGTAAAACCTACGGGCAAGCCGATCCGGTATTTACCTTTACCACCAACGGTTTTGTGAACGGAGACGACGAATCATTACTTACCGGAACCCTGAACAGGGAGCCGGGTGAGAACGTCGGTGCTTATGCAATCACCCAAGGAGATTTGACGGCCGGTGCCAATTACACCCTGGACTTCACAGCGGCAGACTTTACTATCAATCCGCAAACCTTGGTGCTCATAGCCGATGCCGGACAAAGTAAAACCTACGGACAAACCGATCCGGTATTTACCTTTACCAGCAACGGTTTTGTGAACGGAGACGACGAATCATTACTTACTGGGGCGCTGAGCAGGGAGCCGGGTGAAAACGTCGGCTCTTATGCAATCACCCAAGGGGATTTAAGTGCCGGTGCCAATTATACACTAGACTTTACAGCGGCCGACTTTACCATCAATCCGCAAACCTTGGTACTGACTGCCGATCCCGGACAAAGCAAAACTTACGGCCAAACCGATCCGGTATTTACCTTTACCAGCAGCGGTTTTGTGAACGGAGACGACGAATCATTACTTACCGGAACCCTGAACAGGGAGCCGGGTGAGAATGTAGGCGCTTATGCAATCACCCAGGGAGACGTAACGGCCGGGGCCAATTATACACTAAACTTTACAGCGGCCGACTTTACCATCAATCCGCAAACCTTGGTACTGACTGCCGACCCCGGACAAAGCAAAACTTACGGCCAAACCGATCCGGTATTTACCTTTACCAGTAGCGGATTTGTGAACGGAGAGGACGAATCATTACTTACAGGAATCCTGAACAGGGAGCCAGGTGAGAACGTCGGCTCTTATGCAATCACCCAGGGAGACGTAAATGCCGGTGCCAATTATATCCTGGACTTTGCAGCAGCCGACTTTACCATCAATCCGCAAACCTTGGTACTGAACGCCGATGCCGGACAAAGCAAAATATATGGCCAAACCGATCCGGTATTTACCTTTACCAGTAGCGGATTTGTGAACGGAGACGACGAATCGTTACTTTCCGGGGCCCTGAACAGGGAGCCGGGTGAGAATGTCGGTGCTTATGCAATCACCCAAGGGGATTTAAGTGCCGGGGCCAATTATACACTAGACTTTACAGCGGCCGACTTTACCATCAGTCCGCAAACCTTGGTACTGACTGCCGATCCCGGACAAAGCAAAATCTACGGCCAAACCGATCCGGTATTTACCTTTACAAGTAGCGGTTTTGTGAATGGAGAGGACGAATCATTACTTACAGGAATCCTGAACAGGGAGCCGGGTGAGAATGTCGGCACTTATGCAATCACCCAGGGAGACGTAACGGCCGGCGCCAATTATACACTAGACTTTACAGCAGCCGACTTTACCATCAATCCGCAAACCTTGGTACTGACTGCCGATCCCGGACAAAGCAAAATCTACGGGCAAACCGATCCGGTATTTACCTTTACCAGCAGCGGTTTTGTGAATGGAGAGGACGAATCTCTAATCACCGGGGCCCTGAACAGGGAGCCGGGTGAGAATGTCGGTACTTATGCAATTACCCAAGGAGACGTAACGGCCGGAGCCAATTATACACTAGACTTTACAGCAGCCGACTTTACCATCAATCCGCAAACCTTGGTACTGACTGCCGATCCCGGACAAAGCAAAATCTACGGGCAAACCGATCCGGTATTTACCTTTACCAGCAGCGGTTTCGTTAATGGAGAGGACGAATCATTACTTTCCGGGGCCCTGAACAGGGAGCCGGGCGAGAATGTAGGTTCTTATGCTATTAGTCAAGGGAACCTTAGTGCGGGTGCCAATTATACAATGGACTTTACAGCAGCCGGATTTTCTATCAATCCACAAACCCTGGTGCTGAACGCCGACACCGGACAAAGCAAAATATACGGGCAAACCGATCCGGTATTTACCTTTACCAGCAGCGGTTTTGTGAACGGAGACGACGAATCGTTACTTTCCGGGGCCCTGAACAGGGAGCCGGGTGAGAACGTCGGCTCTTATGCAATCACCCAAGGGGATTTAAGTGCCGGGGCCAATTATACACTAGACTTTACAGCGGCCGACTTTACCATCAGTCCGCAAACCTTGGTACTGACTGCCGATGCTGGACAAAGCAAAATCTACGGGCAAGCCGATCCAGTATTTACCTTTAGCAGCAGCGGTTTCGTAAACGGAGATGATGAATCACTACTTTCCGGGTCTCTAAACAGGGAAATTGGGGAAGATGTGGGCGCTTATGCAATCAATCAGGGAAGCCTGAGTGCAGGCACTAATTATCAAATTCAATTTTCCGGAGACACTTTCCAAATTCTTCCTCGTGTCAAAAACAGCACACTGGTCCTTGATGAATCGGGAAAAGCAACCTTGGAACCTGTGAGTCTGCTTGATCAACCGCTGGCGGCCGGTCAACTCGTCATTCTTGACAGGGTTGATTTTGATTGCACGACTTTAGGCGAACAGGAAATTGAGGTGAGTGTTTTGGATAAAAATGGAAACGCATTTACTTCAAATGTATTGGTGAATGTGGAAGACCAATCCGCTCCGCTACCCTCCCTCGCCAGCCTTCCCGTATTGAGAGCGGAGTGTGGTTTGGAATCCTGGGAGCCTCCCACTGCGAGCGATAATTGTGATGGAAATATTGTTGGAGTACCTGATAAAACCCTTCCGATTCAGGAAAATACGCTGATTACCTGGACATTTACTGATTCGAATGGAAACAGCAGCACCCAGACGCAGGAAGTAGTCATCGCGGATATCACTGCGCCGGTGATCGAATCCATTCCGGCGGACCAAACCATATATTTGAATGGCAGCTATGAATTGCCAGACTTCACCGAAGTGGCAGTAGCGCGGGACAATTGTGAATTATCTCATTTCGTTCAGCGTCCGGCTCCGGGAACGAAGTATTCCGATGCCGAAACCATTCTTGTCCAATTAACAGCTACCGATAAAGACGGTAATGATAAAACCGCTGAATTCGTGATAACGCTGGTAAACCTAAACCTGTTGGCCATAGAAGATCCAGAGTTGGTTGCTATCCCATGGAATACCCCACTTGAAACCGTTTCCTTCCCGGATAAAATTACCGTACGGCTCAGTAATGGACAGGAAACCAGCATTCCGGTTAATTGGACGATTCCTGTATTGGATACCAAAGTAGCTGGTTTGTATCAATACAAAGGCACTCCGGACTTTGGCAACATTCAAAATCCGGATGGGTTGGAACCTATTCTAAGTATCTTAGTTGAAGACAAAGCCCTTCCGGAAGGAATCACGCTATCCACCGATGAGTTTGCTGCTGATAGTGATCCCGGGACGATTATCGGTGCCTTGAACACCTTGGATCCGGCAGACAATATTCACCGATATGAGCTAACAGGATCAACGATGGATAACCGCTATTTCGGGATTTCAGGCAGTGACTTATTTTGGAACAGTCAGGAAGCCCTGCCGGGAAAAACCTCCTTTAGCCTGCAAGTAAGCAGCACGGATAGGGCTGGGAATACCATTTTCCAAACATTCACCCTGAACAGGAGCAGGGCAGATCTGGAAGCTATTTTTGTACCCAATTCGTTTACGCCCAATGGGGATGGCATCAACGACGATTGGGGTGTAAATGATCTCCGATATTATCAGGATAGCAAAATCGCAGTCTATGAAAGAAGCGGCAAGCGCATCTTCTATACAGAAAACCCGAATGAGCGGTGGGATGGAACTTATTTAGGTAAGGAATTGCCTACCGGAACCTATTTCTGGGTGATCAGTTTGGGAGAAACGGACGAAATACGACGGGGAGTACTCACTATTTTTAACGATTAATCAAAGGAACATGAAAATCAGCCATGCACCCATAACAGCCTGCCTCGTTCTACTGATACTGGCTTTTCAAACCGGTAATCTTCAGGCACAGTCAAGAAAATACATCAGTCAGTTCAGCCATTTCCAAAGTTATTTCAACCCGGGCCTAACGGGTTATGAAGGGAGTACTTTACGAGGTTTTGTTAGAAATCAATGGTCCGGGATGGAGGGGGCTCCCAAAACCTATTTTATTGGTGCCGAAATGGATTTTGCCGAAGCGAAAGGACTGGAAGACCCTGCTCTGATGGGGAAAAATGCCTACAGCATTAACCTGATGCATGATACCTATGGTGCTTTTAAAGAAACGGAGCTATTGCTTGCTTATGCCAGCAGGGTTCGCTTGACTAGCAAGCACCAATTACGATTGGGGGCTGGCCTAAATTACCAAACCATTAGGCTGGATGGAAATGCACTATCCAGTGAACAAGCTGGGGATCCCCTTATTGGTCAATACCTGGGCAGCTTTTCGGACATGCAAATTTTTGATTTTAACATTGGGCTGGCACTTACCCATCAGTCCTACTATTTTTCCTATGCCATGCAAAACGTAAATAAAGGGAGGATAGTTAGCGGAGAAGAATTCATGGACGGAAGGCCTGTCACCTACATTGCGCAAGCTGGCTTCAGAGAAACCCTCTCTCCACAGGTTGCTTTGATTATCAATGGTTTTTACCGGAATCAGAAAGGATTGCCCGATAACATTGAATTCAATTTAAAAACCCTACTGGGAAACAAGCTATGGATTGGTGGGGGGCATCGGTTTGACTATGCCAGCAACCTCCAATTTGGGGTGTTGTTCGACAAGTTTAGATTGGGTTACATCTACGAATTTCCGTCAAACCGTAGCTACCTGTTGCCAGGTCAGACGCACGAGTTTGCACTGGTCTACCACCTATTCGGTAATAACGATCAATCATCCAATAATGAGTTAGTAATCTGGTAAGGAGAAACAAGCCTTTTGCTCATTCACAATGGGTGATGTTTCCGTCCAGTAGTTCCGTGGCCTGTGCAGCAGGAAAGGAAAGGGAAGGACTCAGGTAGGGTATTCCCAAGCCCATTCCTCTAATGATAAATAGGGTACCCACCACCAAGGCAAAATAAGGTAGCAATCGATTTACCCTCAGCCGGAAGCCAGCAGAGAAGGCATTTCCGGAGATCATCAAAAGGATCATTACCGGAAACGTTCCCAAACCAAAAAAGAACATGTAAGCCATTCCTTGTATGGGGCCTTGCAGTCCCAGCGAAGCCATCAACGCCATGTAGACCATCCCACAGGGCAGAAAGCCGTTTAATATTCCAGATAAAGCGAATGCCCGGGTACCACCGGGTTTGATAGTACGTCCCAAACGGGATTTTAATTTGGCTAATGCAGCGGACAAAAAGGAATTGGAAATCCAGGTTTCGGATTTGCGGTAGGAAAATGCCATGATCAGCAGGACCCCTCCTGTCAAAATGGAAAGCCATTGTTGAATGCCAGCCATTGCCAGGGAAAAGCCAAGTAAGCCCACCAGCCCCCCCAATAGGGAATAGGTAAGTGTTCTCCCGGAATTGTACAGAAGTTTATTTACCAGGTATTTGTTTTTATCCTTTCCTGCCAGTGCCAGCGCAATGGGACCGCACATTCCAATGCAGTGAAAAGATCCCAAAAAACCCCATATAAAGGCCGTCCAAAGCATCGTCAATTATAAATCAATCTTTTTTTCTTCAAAGAAACCTTTTCCATTTTCTTTCCAGGTAAGTTTTACACGCCAATACCCTGACTCAAGGTCATTGAGACTGACCGTATTAACATCCTTTTCTGTGATGTCCACATCAATCTTTCGATCCATTCTGGCATCCGAAGGCCGAAACAAATGCAATTCTCCCTGAGCCCCAATGGGAAGGTTGAGCGTCAATACCTTTTTCCCGGCATCAAACCGCAAGGCTTTTCGTTCAGACTCAAACGAATTACTGACCTTATCAATATGCTCCTGATACCTGATTTCCTCTTCATAATAATTATCCGTCACCAGATGCAGGTCATCCTGTTTCATACAGATGGTGACCATGGTAGCCATTAAGGCTACGAATACGATAAAAACTACTACTATTCCGTTTCCCCAATTCATAATGTTGTTTTTAATGCGTTCAATTTTTTACAGGCCCCATAAAACTGGTAGCCATTTTATCAATGGTTTCGCCGTTTTGCTGCAAGAGAAGGACGATGTTTTCCTGCGGCACGATCATGTCATCCTGGTCCTTTACCAGAAAAAAACGACCTTCAAATTTAGACTGCCCGGTTAGATTCCAATCGGTGTCCCCCACTTTTTCCATGCGAATAGTAGGGTCCTCCGGCACGATACTTACCTCCTGTGCCTCAAAGGTCTTGTTGATCAGCGTTACCTCGTACAAGTTACTAATCTGACCACCCTCTCGCTCCTGATAGGTCATTCCCCGAAACCGGGTCACGGTTGCCGCCAGATCATCTCTCGTAACCAACAAGGCTACGAATCCAGCAATTAACAACAGAAGAATGGAAGAATAAGCTTTCACCCTGCCGGTAATCAATTTAGACGTTCCGGTGACGATGCTCGTTTCCGAAGCATACCGGATCAGGCCTTTCGGGCGATCCACCTTTTCCATGACCTCATCACAGGCATCCATACAAGCGGTACAATTGACGCATTCCATCTGCACCCCATTTCGGATATCAATACCCGTCGGACAAACCTGAACGCACAGGGTGCAATCCACGCAATCTCCCAATGCCTTATCTTCCACCTTATTTTTCCGAATGGGGCCCCTGGGCTCTCCCCTCACGTAGTCGTAACTTACGTTGATGGATTGATTATCCAGCAAAACTCCCTGTAATCTTCCATAGGGACAAACCACAATGCAGGCTTGTTCCCGAAACCAGGAAAATACAAACAGAAAGATACCGGTGAAGGCGATCAAACCTAAAAATCCGGCCGGGTTTTCAGCAGGAGATTGCTGGACAATTTCCTTGACCTGATCTATCCCAATCAGGTAGGCCATCACCGTGTGTGAAATTAGTAAGGAAATGAGAACAAAGATCGTCATCTTCAGTCCTTTCTTTTTCACTTTTTCTCCATTCCAGGGCATGGCATTTAGTTTCCGCTGCTGGTTGGCATCCCCCTCAATCCAATATTCAATTTTACGGAAAACCATTTCCATAAAAAGGGTCTGCGGACAGGCCCAGCCACAAAAAACCCTTCCAAAGACCACGGTAAACAAGATAATAAACACGACAAATATCAGGAGTAAAAAAATAAGCAAATGGGTATCTTGTGGCCAGAATACGGCCCCGAAAATAATAAACTTGCGCTCAAAAATATTGAATAACAACCAAGGGCGACCGTCTATTCGGATGAAGGGTCCGGCAAACAAAATGGCAAGTAAAATCCATGAAAAATAGGTTCTCCACTTGTAAAATTTTCCAGAAACCTTCTTGGGATACACCCAATTTCTCCCCCCCTCTTTCGTGACGGTTCCCATGGAATCCCGGAATTTATCCGGGTCAAGGTTTTCATTTTTTATTGCCATAACTATGATTTACTTTAAATAGGTAAAGGCGGGTAATGGAAGGTCGGGACCATGTGCCCCGACCTAAATAGATTACTCCACCGGCTCTAAACCCAGCTCATCTTCTCCCAGCGCATCGACAGGGTCTTCTACCTCAGGTTCGTATTTTTCTCCCTGCGGCTCTTTGGGGTTGGCAGGTGTAATTCCCTGGAGAGAAAGGATATAACTGGAAACCTGCTGCATCTGCTCGGGACTAAGCTGATCTTGCCAGGGAATCATTCCCTTTTCGACCACACCGTATTTAACCACTGAAAAAATATCTTTTATGTCCCCACCGTGAATCCAAAACTCATCTGTAAGATTCGGTCCAACACCTCCGCCTCCATCCATGGCATGACAGGCGGCACAGTTTCCTGCGTATAATTCCTCACCTGCTTCAATGGTAGGAGTAGAAGCATCAAATTCCACGTTGGTCTCGTCTATGGATGCCAGCATGGATTCCCCTCTGGCCTCTTCTTCCATAGCTGCAATGGCCAATTCCTCCTCGTATTCTTCGTATTGATTCTGCCCCAATCCAAGTACGGAGTAATTAACGAAATAGATCACTGCAAAAGCAATACTCATATAAAA
Source organism: Cyclobacterium sp. (assembly GCA_041685605.1). Classification (GTDB taxonomy): domain Bacteria; phylum Bacteroidota; class Bacteroidia; order Cytophagales; family Cyclobacteriaceae; genus Cyclobacterium. The sequence goes on from JAWLFL010000080.1 coordinate 10,613, forward strand.
CACGTATTTCAACCAGGGAGGCATGAAATTATCCAGCTCCACGATCCCATCGTAACTATGGTCTAACTGAATGTCTTTTTCTTGCTCAATCGGTTTCATTTTGCCCGTTACAAATTTCACTTTGAATGTTTCCCACCATGAAGGCTTCGCCGCCAGGGCCGGATTATCCTTGCGAATCACGGTCATCAGAAAAGATAACAAATACAGCATCAAACCCATGATGACCACGATTAAGAGCAATACCACCCCAATGATCATCAACAAGGCTGCCTGGCCGCTATCCAGTTGCTGCAGTTGGGCGGTCCAGCTTTCCTCACTCTCCTGAGCAAGGCCAGGGACTACCAAAAACAGGGACAATAAGGAAGCTCCAATCAGTTTAATCGTTTTCATAGGACTCATCTTTTTGAGGTTCATCTTTCAAAGGCATTTCTTTCATGTGGTCAATGTAATTCTTATCTACACGAATGACCCACCAAAACATCCCCACAAAGAAGATTACAAAAATCAGCAGGGAGATGATGGGATAAATTTCAATGTTTTCTATGGATCTTAATATTTCCTTTTGCATGGTCGTTTCCGTTTTATGGGTTGGAACTGGTGGTTTTACTGATATCGGTACCTAGTCGCTGCAGGTAGGCAATCAACGCAACGATCTCGGATTCCGGCAGGACTTCTACGCCAGATTCTTTCAGCCCTGCCACAATGGATTCTGCCTGTGCGTTCAAATCATTGATGGCGGCTTCATCATATCCCTCCGGATAGGGAACCCCTAGTTTTTGCATGGTCCGGATCTTTGCGCCTATATTACTATGATCCATCAGATTGGTCGTCATCCAGGGATAGGGAGGCATCAGCGACCCCGGCGACATGGTCCGGGGATCCACCATATGGTGGTAATGCCAGCTATCGGGGTATTTGCCTCCTACCCGGTGCAAATCCGGTCCGGTACGTTTGGATCCCCACAGGAATGGCCTGTCGTAAACGTATTCGCCTGCTTTGGAGTATTCGCCGTAGCGTTCCGTCTCGGATCGGAATGGCCGGATCATTTGAGAATGGCATCCGACGCATCCATTGGAAATGTAAAGATCCCTTCCCTGCAATTCCAGCGGAGTATAGGGCTCTACGCTGCTGATGGTGGGCACGTTGGATTTAATCAAAATGGTAGGAATAATTTCGACAACGCCTCCAATCAAAATGGCAACCGTGGCCAGAATGGTGAAGAATACGGGTTTTCGTTCCCATGCCCGGTGCCAGAATTCGCCCTTGGTAGACACATGCTTGGCCAGCGCAGGGGCTTCATCGGCTTCTTCTTCGAGGAAGGATCCAGCAGCAGCCGTTTTCACCAGATTATAAACCATGATAATGGCTCCTGACAGGTATAAAAGGCCACCGAATGCCCGCAACATGTACATGGGAACGATCTGAATGACTGTTTCCAAAAAGTTGGGATAGGCCAATCTTCCCGCATCTCCGAATTCCTTCCACATCAAACTCTGGGTAAGCGCCGCTACGTACATGGGCAAGGCATAGAAAAGAATACCCAAGGTACCCAACCAGAAGTGGGTATTGGCCAATTTTACAGAATACAAATTGGTTCTCCACATTTTTGGCCACAACCAATAGAGCATGGAAAAGGTCAGGAAGCCATTCCATCCCAAACCGCCGATGTGAACGTGTGCCACGATCCAATCGGTGTAGTGGGCGATGGCATTAACGTTTTTCAAGGAGAGTAAGGGTCCCTCAAAGGTAGCCATGCCATAGGCAGTAACCGCTACTACCATAAATTTCAGTACCGGGTCTACCCTTACCTTGTCCCAGGCCCCGCGCAGCGTCAGCAGGCCATTCACCATTCCTCCCCAGGAGGGAGCGATAAGCATGATTGAAAAAGCCACGCCCAGCACCTGAGCCCATTCCGGCAAGGCGGTGTACAGCAAATGATGCGGTCCTGCCCAGATGTAGATAAAGATCAGGGACCAGAAGTGGATAATGGAAAGTTTGTAGGAATATACCGGCCGGTTAGCGGCCTTGGGCAGGTAATAATACATCAGGCCCAAGAATGGCGTGGTGAGAAAAAAGGCCACCGCATTGTGTCCATACCACCATTGTACCAACGCATCCTGAACGCCCGCATAGGCTGAATAACTCTTAAAAAGCGATACCGGCAAGGCGAGCGAATTGAATATGTGAAGGACCGCCACGGTCACAAAGGAAGCCAGGTAAAACCAAATCGCCACGTACATGTGTTTTTCCCTACGCTTTATTAGCGTACCTATCATATTCGCTCCAAAAGCTACCCATACAATTGTAATGGCAATGTCAATAGGCCATTCCAACTCTGCATATTCTTTGGAGGAAGTCAAACCCAATGGAAGGGTGATGACGGCAGAAAGGATAATGATCTGCCAGCCCCAGAAATGAAACCAACTTAGCGTTTTGTTCCACATAGGTGCTTTCAGCAAGCGGGGCATGGAGTAATAAACCCCGGCAAAAATGGCATTACCCACAAAGGCAAAGATTACGGCATTGGTGTGTAATGGTCGTAACCTGCCAAAAGTAGTATACGGATTGCCCATGTTGGCCTCGGGAAGAAAAAGCTGCGTCGCAGCAATCACTCCGATCAGCATACCGGTTATCCCCCAGATAATGGTGGCTGCACCAAAGTATTTTACGATCTTATTATCGTAACTAAACTGTTCAAGTAATGGTCCTGACATATCACTTCGTTTTTTTAGGTGTTTTTTTATTCGTTTTATTTTTGGCTTTTTGATCAAATAGTATTCTCATTGCGGGGGTGTGATGATCGTCATATTGGCCGCTTTTTACTGCCTTAAAAAACAGCCATAAAAAGCCACCGGCCATGACCAGACTCACTCCAATTAATACAAATATCACTTCCATCCTGATGTGGGTTTTTCGTTCATGCCCTTTTGACGGGCAAAATAATTCGTAGCCAAGGTCGTAAACAATACAACTGAAATACTACTTGCAGGCATTAAAATAGCGCAAAAGACTGGACTTACCAACCCTTGAACCGCAAAGAAAACGCCGAGGGCATTATACGTAAAACTGAGTCCAAAACTGCTTTTGATGATCCTCCTTCCCAGCCGCGCAAATTCAAGATATGCGGGTAAATAGCGTAGTTTTTCCCCATCCAGGAGGGCATCACTTGCCGGACTAAAATGAGATATGTTTTCCGTCACCGCAATGCCCACCTGCCCCGCTTTCAATGCTCCTGAATCATTTAGTCCATCGCCGACCATCAGTACCTGCTTTCCCTCTTCCCGAAGCCGGTGAATTTGATTCAATTTATCTTTTGGACTTTGCTGAAAATGCATGTGCATCCCCGGACCAAATTTTTCCTCCAGGAAAGGTCTTTCATGATCCTGATCTCCTGAAAGCAGGTGAAGGTAATGAGATTTATCCAGTGCTTGTATCATTTCCGCCATCCCTTCCCGCATACCGCTTTCAATATAGAAAGTACCCAAATGAACCCCTTCAATGAGTAGATGCACTTTATTTCCCTTACTCTTGGAACCGGTCTTATCATTCATCCCGGAAATGGATGCTGCTCCCAAAAACACATCCTGCGATTTGTAAATGGCCTTTAGTCCTTTGCCTGGAACTTCTTCCACTCGCTCCAACCTGGCAGCTGGTATATCTCCCAACCAGCGATTTATCCGGTTACTCAAGGGATGAATGGAATGATTTACCAATGCCTTCAATACAGAAAGGGTTTCCTCCGAGAGTGCTTCGCCTTCGTAATGTATCTGCGCTTTTGAGGGGGAGGTAAGTGTACCCGTTTTATCAAATACCAGGGTATCCACCATGGCCAGCTTCTCAATAACCTGGGAGTTTTTTAGAAAAAATCCTCGTTTTCCAAAAATCCGCATCACATTACCCAAGGTAAAGGGCGTGGACATGGCGAGGGCGCAGGGACAAGTGATAATCAAAACAGCCGTAAACGCACGGACTCCCATGGGCAAATCATAAAAACTCCAATAAATCAATGCTCCAAAGGCAATCAACAACACGGTAAGGGTGAATTTACCACTAATGCGGGTAGCGAGGGAGGCAAGGGAATCTTCCTGATCTCCCTTATTAAAGGTTTCCTGATTCCATAAGTCGGTGAGGTAGCCCTGAGAGGGTGATTTCTGAACCAGTAATTGCACGGACGAGCCTTTCAACCTTCCCCCTGCATAGACCAACGCTCCTTTTTGAACCCGTACCGGGACCTCCTCGCCAGTCACGAAACTATAATCTATCAATGCCGCTTCATCCAGCAATAGACTATCAGCAGGTACCAACTCTTCATTTCTCACACTGATTCTATCTCCGACCTGAATTTTCGTCAATGGGATCACCTCTTCCCTGTCTTTCACCATCCGGCTCACCGCAATGGGAAAATAAGAAGTATAATCCCTGTCAAAGGATAAGGTATCAAAGGTCTTTTGCTGGTACCATTTGCCAACCAGTAAGAAAAACAACAAGCCTCCCATCGTATCCAGATAGCCCTCCTGCCCTATTACAAAAATTTCATACAGGCTATACAAAAACAAGGTCGATATGCCCAACGCAATGGGTACTTCCATACTCACTGACTTGTTTTTCAAAGACATCCAGGCATTCCTAAAATAATCTGTTGCTGAATAAAAAACCACGGGCAATGCCAACAGGACGTTCAGGTAATGAAACAACTCCCTGAAACCATCCCCAAGTAATTCCGCCTCTGAAAAATACTCCGGCAAACTGAAAAACATCATGTTGCCAAAACAAAAGCCCGCCACAGCCAATTTGTAAATCAATTTCCTATCTACGGCTGGCTTTTTTGGATGAACCATGTCCGACAATTGGATCTGAGGTTCGTAACCAATACCTGCCATCAGGGATACCAGGTCCTTTAATCCGATTTTTTCTCTTGAAAATTTAACCTGTACTTTTTTATTGATAAAATCTACCCTTGAATAAAAAATGCCTTCGTGCAACCGGTGCAGGTTTTCCAATAACCAAATGCAGGAAGCACAGTGGATCAGGGGCACATAAAAGGTAACATGGATATTTTTATCATCCTTAAAATCGACCAGTTTATCCAAAACTTCCGGATCATCCAGGTAGTCGAAGCGGTTAAAGCGGCTATTTTCTTTTTTCTGATTACTTCCAGGGGTTTCAGAGATATCGTAGTAGTCGCAAAGATCATTTTCATTCAACACATCGTAAACCGTCTTACAGCCGGTGCAGCAAAAATCCTTGTCATCGTGGAGAATTATTTCCTCGTCACAAAGTTCCCCACAATGGAAGCAGGTGGTGCGGGTTTCATCATGAAAGCGGGTAGAAGTCTTTTCCATTTGGCAGCAAGTTACATCAGCTTAAAAGTCAAAAGTATGACGAAAGTCATTAAATATACTGATTTATAAAGCCAAATAAAAAGAAAGCCGCTCGTACCACATGCCTCCCTTGTAAAAATGAAAAAGTACTTTGGCCAGATCGGCCTGATTATTTTTGGTCGTGACAAGCAAGGTACACTGATGTTTCACTGCATAGGACCAAAAATCCCCGATTCTGTTAAAATTAAACTTAATAAACGAGGTTTCTGCCGTACGATTCTGCACCTCCTGGATGATCTCATGCTCCTCCTTTAATTTCGATTTGGGTATAAATGCCGGAGAGATGATGGTAGCCTTGCTGTTTGTAATATTTTCTGAAAACAGTTCCAGAAATTGCTTGATAATCTTAGCCGAAGCCGGTGTCCCGTCGTAATGAAAAAGCAATCGTTCGAAAGACAGCTCCCGGTCGTATAGCAACACCGGGACCTCACAGGGCTCACTCTCCATGGCCTTAGGGTAATCCAATCCATGCAACCAATCCAGCACCTTTGGCAAGCGAGCTGTGTAGAGTTGCGCTGGTCCGTTTTCCAACAGCCGCTGATTTTCACTCCCAATCGCAGTGGTAAAACCTTTCGGTGAGGGAACCCGGTAATGTGCCGTAACCAGGTCATCGGGAAAGGCAAAATGTACATCCAATTTGCGCTGCATAAGCCAATCTTTTTTTTACAAAGCTAGCAGCAGTGGAGAC
>JAWLFL010000324.1:0-4049 GCA_041685605.1 Cyclobacterium sp.
TTGGTCGCTGAAATTAGGTGCTACCCCGTCAATACTTTGGTGACGCACGCTAAAACGACCACTAAAAGATTCCCCTCCTCCGCTAACCGAAAGGGTATGGTTTTGCTGGGGTGCTACCTTCAACATGCCCAAATCATCTCTTCTCCAATAGGGATAGGGAAGTGGAAATTCCGGGCTGGGTACATTGGCGACGTATTCCTGAATATCAGATTCGGTATAGGGCAATGCCCGTCCTGCATTGGCATGTGCCACGTTTTCCAGCCGAAGGTAACTTCCAACATCCATGTGTTCGGGACGGTTGGTCACGTCCTGCAAAGCGTAATAACCGTCATATCCTACACGGATTTCTCCTTCTGTTCCTCTTTTGGTGGTGACCAGAATTACCCCGTTGGCTGCCCTAGAGCCATAGATAGCGGCTGAAGAGGCATCTTTCAGAACCGTAACCGATTCTATATCATTGGGATTGATATCGTTGATCCTTTGTTCAATGCCATCTACTATAATCAGGGGATTGTTGTTTCCCAGGGTAGTGATTCCCCTGATACGGATATTGACATTATTGTTGCCAGGTCTTCCCCCCTGGTCTACCACGGTCACTCCCGGGGCAAAACCCTGCAGGGATTGCTGGAAATCGGCCACCGGCCTTCTTTCCAGTACCTCTCCGGAAACGGCTGCCAGGGAATTGGTTACCGACAATTTTTCCTGAACCCCGTATCCAACCACGACGACTTCATCCAGCGAGGTCTGATCTTCGCTGAGGGTTATTTCCAAACTGGTTTGGTTACCGGGCTCCACCCGCTGCGATTCGTAGCCGATAAAGGAGATCAAAATCACCCCTCCCTCCGGTACTTCAAGTTGGAAGGTCCCGTCTATATCGGTAACGGTTCCGGTAGACATCCCTTCTATCACTACGGTAGCGCCAGGAATGGGCTCCCCATTTTCATCCCTCACCACGCCGGTGACCGGATCTTCCAGCTCGTCAACCTCCTTATCAGATGCGGATATAGTTGGGAGCGCTCCGACATAAATGGTGTTGTTTACCTGTTTGAACTTAAGTCGGGTAATTTTGGAGATATCAGATAGGATTTCATACACTGACTGATTTCCCGGTTCCAGTTCTATGGATTGGGAAGCATCCAGGAGGTCATCCGCGAAAATCACGTGAAATTGTGTTTTTTCTTCCAATTCACTGATGATCGCATTTAAAGACAAAACCGACCTGGAAAGGCTGATGAATGTTTCATCGATCGGTTTGATTTGAGCTTTGGTGTCATTGGCCAGTAGGGTGGTCAAAAAAAGCACCTGAAGCATCATTCCATAAAGGAGTTGACGTGATACCATCTTGATTAGGTAAAGTATGTTTCTTTTCATAATTTGGTATGTTTTTATTGTTGATACACATAAAAGCAGGCAGGGTAAACCAGGACATTTGGCGATGGAAAGGTTTATCCTGCATTTTTTTTCATAGGCTACAAGGGATAAATGGTGACAACATTATTTTCTAACGAATGGGTAAAATCCAGGGTAAAACCCAGACCTATTAGCATATTTTCCAGGTTATCATTGGCAAAGGTGCCCGAGACGGTCCGCTTAAGATCCAGATTACCCCGGGTCTCTATGGATACCCCGTACCAATTTTCAAGAGACTCCAGAACGTTTTTGATATTTTCATTCCTGAAATGGATCAGTCCGTCCTTCCATAAAAAAGGATCCAGGCTTTCAAATGTGGCAAGACGAAGCTTTTCGGGATTTTCCTGAAGGTAAGTGGCAAGTTGACCAGGATCCAACATCAGCATCTCTTCTTTCTCCATGTTGATTTTCACCCTGACTTTACCTTCCAGGAGTGCTACGTCTGTTTTTTCCCCGTGAGATCTAACATTGAATTTTGTTCCCAATACTTCAGTGGTCAATTCACCTGAGTGGACCCTGAACGGGCGATTGGTATCATGGCTCACTTCAAAAAAAGCCTCCCCCTCCAGAAACACTTCTCTGGACTCTTGATCAAATTTATCCGGGAAACGGATTTTTGAGTTGGCATTAACCCAAACCTTACTATCATCCGGGAGCTCCAACACCAATTTTTGACCGGCCAAAACCTTTCTTTCTATCCAACGGACGGCACTACCCTCTTCGCTAGGCTTGTTTTGGTTTTCATCTATCACCTTATAGCCCAAAAAAGCCAGACCCATCAGTAAAAGCCATGTGGCTGCCGAACGAATCAGGGCCTGCTTGAAAATAGATTCTTTTTGAAAGGTGGGCTCAGTGCTTTTTTGAATACTGGAATTGATTTGAGCCAGGAGCCGCTTATTGCGCTCCTTATCTCTCGGGGCATTTCCCTTTTGGTTCCAGGCTTCTTTTAGTATTTCTTCCAGTTGATGGTTTGAGCCAGGTTGATCCAGCCAGTTTTCTACCTGCTTTATTTCGGAAGGACTTGCCTGCCCGTTTATGAATCGCCTGATGATAGATTTTTCCAATGTAATCGTCCTTTAATAAGAATACACCGGTGTTGAAATTTATACTTAATGAAATTTCAGAAAAGTGTCGGCGATCAAAATAAAAAAGTGCCCGCCAGGCAATTACAACAAAATTATAATTCCACTTACTATGTAGAGAATGGATTTATCCAAATTTTTACTATTAAAAAACTTTTTACCCAAATAAAGATGGTGTTCTATCGTCCTAACGGAAAGTTTTAATTTTAGGGCTATTTCTTTATTGGACAAGCCGTCTATCCTACTGAGCATGAAAACCCGCTGTTGAACTTCCGGCATTTCACCGATCCTGTTCATTGCCTGTAGCTTGCTTTCCTGGAAGCATATCCTTTGAAGCGTGTCTTGCTGATCCATTTGAGATTCGGCCGGTACTTCTGAAAGATCACAATGTCGTTTTCTGTCGCGCAAGCGATTTAGAATTTGATTCTTTACTGACCTGAAGAGGTAGGCAGCAATATTTTTTTCCGGATCCAATTGTTGCCTTTTTTCCCAAATGTTAACAAATATGACCTGAACAACTTCCTCGGCTTCATCCGGATTTCCTATAAAACCATCTGCAAAACCCAACATTCTATCCACGTACCTCTGATACAGTTCTTCAAAGGCCGATTGATCTCCCTGCCGGATCAGGAGTACGATTTCGGATTCTTTACGTAGGGAATGCTTTCTCACTTAATCCATTATCATAACTAACGAGATTAAATTAAGCAAAAATTTACCATATTTTCCAGCTTTAGGTAAAACTTCATTCCGGATTTTAGAACTTCCCGTAATTACCCCTCAAACATCTCCGAATGCACCACCGCTCCCAATACATCCCGGTGCTCAAATAGAATTTCGGGTTTTCCGGATGGGCGTGCTACCCGTATGCTTAAAAATCCCCCTTTCAGCCGCAAAAAACGATGCTCCGGACGCACATCTCCTTCTTTCCAACCCTGGGAATGGTAGTCGCTTACGGGGCCTGATCCAAATTCCATCAGCCCGGTTTCCATATCTTTTGAAACGTACTGCCAATGCCGGTCCCCATTGACTACATACCTATTGGGTTGACTCGAAAGAAAGCTCCTTAACCATTCTCCCTCGTGCTGAAAACTAGTATTGGCATGATTGTCACTTTTCTTTTCCCGGTCAGGGCCCACTACCGGGGTAGCGGTAAACAGGATCTTAAAGGTGGCATCCGAGGCTTTTACACTTTCCTGAAACCATTCCTTCTGCTCTTCTCCCCAAATGGTCTTCCCCGGGCCGTCTTCCATGGTGTTTTCCGAGCGGTATTCCCTTCCCTCCACCAGCCATACCTGCAGGTCTTTGCCCCAGCGAAGGGTTCGGTAAGGCTTACCTTCTATGGGCACGTTTTCGTACCATAGTTTCAGTCCATCGTCAAAGGTCAACTCTCCATAAGGTCCCTTGCCCCGGTACATGTCGTCCTTGAGCAGGTCGTGGTCGTCCTTGACCATGTACACCGGCACTTCCTTGTAGAAATCCCGTAAGGAGAGCCATCCGTCCATGGCATGCCATTTATGCCGGGCCTTTTCCAGGTTTTTGGCCAGCGGTCCCGGC
>JAWLFL010000325.1:0-4048 GCA_041685605.1 Cyclobacterium sp.
GGCGTAGTTGGCATCATGGGGGGAGTGGGTCACCATGACGATGGTGGTCCCTTCATTGTTCAACTCTTCCAAAAGGCGCATCACCTCTTCTCCATTGGCTGAGTCCAGGTTTCCGGTAGGCTCATCTGCCAGGATCACCGCCGGTTTGGCCACGATGGCCCTGGCAATGGCCACCCGCTGCTGCTGACCACCGGAAAGCTGTTGGGGAAAATGGTTCTTCCGGTGCATGATGTTCATCCTGGTCAATACTTCCTCCACCTTTTTTTTCCTTTCGTCCGCAGGGATTTTGAGGTACAGGAGAGGCAATTCCACATTCTCAAAGCAGGTGAGTTCGTCGATCAGGTTAAAACTCTGAAAAACAAACCCAATGTTCCCCTTCCTAAGCTGAGACCGCTGCCTTTCCGAAAAATGAGCCACTTCTTTTTCCAGAAAGTAATATTCGCCTTCGTCGGGATTGTCCAACAGGCCAATGATATTCAGCAGGGTAGACTTGCCACATCCGGAAGGCCCCATGATGGCGACAAATTCTCCCTTTTTTATTTCGATTTGGATATCGTCCAGGGCAGTAGTCTCTACCTCTTCGGTGGTGTACCGCTTTTTCAATTGGTTGGTTTTGATAATGTGTTGCATTTTTTCAGCTTTTTGTTTTACCCTTTAAGTTCCATTTCAATCTTTTCCCATAGCGGGAATTGTCGCTAGCTACCGGCCATTCGAGCTTCTTTAACGGCTCAGGTTCAGGACCTCATTTTTACCGAAATTTTCATAGCCGCTGACAATCACTTTTTCCCCTTCTCCGAGTCCCTCGATCACCTCGTAGTACTCTGGGTTTTTCCGACCCAGGCGGATAGTTCTTTTTTCCGCTTTTCCTGTTTCCTCATTGACTACGAATACCCAATTGCCTCCGGTTTCTTTGTAAAACCCGCCGGTGGGCAGCAATACCGCCTGTTCGCTTTCTCCCAACTCCAATCGGATCCGGACCGTTTGCCCCCTGCGGATGCCGGAAGGGGCATCATCTGTGAACACCATGTCGACCTCAAACCGGCCTCCTGTCACACTGGGATAAATCTTTGCGATCTCAAGTTCGTAGGTTTCGCCTGAAAAAGTAAACGTACCGTTCAGACCCATATTGATCCTGGGCAGGTACAGTTCATCAATTTGTACCCGGGCTTTGAATTTATCGATTATATCGATTTGCCCGTAGCGTTCTCCGGCGTTTATCGATTGCCCCACTTCAATTTGCTCGGTGGTCAATTGCCCGTCGATGGGGGCTTTTACCACCAGGTTATCCAAAATGTGCCCCACTCCGTTCAGCGACTGGTTCATCCTTGCTTCTGAATCCCTCAGTTGTTTTTTCTGAATGGAGCGCGCTATGGAATCATTCCTATAGGAGGCATAAGTCAGCCGTTGCCGCTTTAAATTGTATTCGTATTCCTCTTTTACCTCCTCAAGCTCCCGGTCGGAAATCAGTTTTTTTTCATGCAATTCCCGGAACCGATCATATTGGGGCCTGAGCAAATTGATTTGGTAATCGATTTCCGCCAGTTGCGCTTGTTGGCTGAGGTCGTTTTGGTCTAAAAGCAGGCGTGTCTGTCTCAGGTTATTGATTTGAAAATAAAGATCGGTCTCCCGTTGCATGACATCCAGTTGAAGGTTGGAATTGGTCAATAGTAATAAGGTATCCCCCTTTTCCACCATGGAGCCCGACTCCCTGATAATTTCCTGGATATTCCCCCGCTCGATGGCATCCAGGTAAAAAATTTCTCCCGGTTCGACGCTCCCGCTCACGGGAATATAATCGGTAAATTCACCCCTTGTCACATTGGCAATCGTCAGTCGTTCCCGGTCCACGTTCATCGAGGATCTGGCATCTGCAAAAACCAATTGGTAAATAATAAATCCCAAAAGCAAACTACCGGCGAGCACGCTTCCGATCAATTTTGGTGTCCAGGTTTTCTTTTCAATCTTTCTGTCCATTTCTTGGAGCCTGTTTTTATTCCTACTGACTTAGCCAATTAACATGCCACTGGCAAAACCCCTGATATAATAGCCTTACGGCCAATTTCCAGAAAAGAAGCCCGCTTTTTCCGAACAAATTTGTCCGCCAGCGACCAAAATTGTATGGTATAGGTACCATTCATTTTTGGAACCGAAGGTAAAACCTTGGGAAAAATAAGCTTATATTTCATGGAATGACCGATTTTGGGAAAAGTTTGTCCGCCTGTCTCCTTTCGGTACAGGTTTTGGGCTTCTCCAAATGGACTAAGCCTATCTAATAGATAAGATATGAAAGAACGAAAAAGCGGTAAGATCCTGATTGTGGATGACAATGAGGACCTGTTGAAAGCCGCAAAAATATTTTTAAAAAGACATTTCGGGCAGGTGGACACTGAAAGCAACCCGGGCATGCTTCCTATCCTGATGGTAAATGAGCATTATGATGTTATTTTATTGGACATGAATTTTACCAAGGATGTCAGCAGCGGTCAGGAGGGGTTTTATTGGTTAGATAGGATCCTGGAATTGGACTCCTCTGCAGTGGTGGTGCTGATCACTGCTTATGGAGATGTGAATACCGCCGTGAAAGCGATCAAGGAGGGCGCTACGGATTTTGTGCTCAAGCCCTGGGAAAATGAAAAATTGTTGGCCACCCTAAATGCTGCCGTACAACTCAGGCAATCGAAGTTGGAGCTGTCTCAGTTGAAGGACCAGCAACAGCAGCTTTATAAAGACATGGACCATAAGTACAAAGACATCATTGGTCTGAGTCCTTCCATGATAAAAGTCTTCGAAACCATTGACCGGGTCGCGGCCACCGATGCCAACGTTTTGATATTGGGAGAAAACGGTACCGGAAAGGAATTGGTTGCAAGGGCTATTCACAGAAACTCCAGGCGGCATCGGGAGGCTTTTGTAGGCGTGGACTTGGGTGCCATCACCGATACGTTGTTTGAAAGCGAACTTTTTGGTCATAAAAAGGGCGCTTTTACGGATGCCAGGGAAGACCGGGCTGGACGTTTTGAGCAGGCTCACAAAGGCACCCTTTTTCTGGATGAGATCGGTAACCTGCCCTTATCGCTGCAGTCCAAGTTGCTGGCCGTGCTTCAAAACCGGGAGGTTACCCGGGTGGGAACAAACAAGGCCATTCCCATCAATATTCGCCTGATTTCTGCTACCAATATGGCTATCCATAACATGGTTTACGACAATCGTTTCCGGCAGGACCTCCTTTACCGCATCAATACCATTGAAATTACCCTTCCACCACTGCGGGAACGGCTGGAAGACATCATGCCGCTGGCCAATCATTTTATCAGCATCTATTCCAAAAAATACCATAAAGATATTCGCAAAGCCGGAGAAGCCCTGATCAAAAGGATGCAAAAGTATTCCTGGCCGGGAAATATCAGGGAACTACAGCACAGCATAGAAAGGGCCGTGATCATGACCGACCGCAGTGTACTCCAGCCGGAAGACCTGTTTATCCAGAAACAAATGGAGCCGGAAAAACTGGAGGAAACCATTAACCTGGACCACCTCAACATTGAGGATGTAGAAAAAATCCTGATCCGAAAGGCATTGCAAAAACACAACGGGCATATCACCCGGGCTGCGGAGGAATTAGGACTTACCCGTTCTTCCCTGTACCGTAGATTGGAGCGTTATGGGCTTTAGATCATTTTCGGCTGGCATCGTGCTCCGGGTGCTTTTAATCGTTTTAACCGTCACGGTCGGTATGTTTTATTTATCCGGGGACAATGCCCTCCTGACCGGAATCCTTTCCGCTGCCATTCTGACTATCCAGACATTAAACCTGATTTCCTACTGTAATACCACCAATAGAAAAATCACCCGGTTTCTGGATTCTATCCGATACTCCGATTTTTCATCTTCCTTTACCAGGGATAGCAAGTTGGGCAAGTCGTTTAAGGAGATGAACCTGTCTTTTAACGAGGTGATTGCTGCATTCAAAAAAACCAGGGCCGAAAAAGAGGAGCAGGTGCTGTTCCTTCGGATCATGGTGCAGCATATTAATACCGGCATCATTTCC
>JAWLFL010000326.1:0-4042 GCA_041685605.1 Cyclobacterium sp.
AAAGCAGGATTTGGTGGAAGTAGCCGATGCACTATGTGATATTCAGTACGTGCTTTCCGGAGCTATATTGGAATTTGGGCTGGCAGAAAAATTTCATGCTTTGTTTGAGGAGGTGCAGCGATCGAATATGAGCAAGGCTTGCAAAAACGAAAAAGAGGCAAAAGAAACGGTTAGCTATTACAAAAACAACGGAACGGATTGCTACTATGTGCCCGCTGACGATGTGTTTTTGGTTTACAGGTCAAGTGATAATAAGACCTTGAAATCCATTCATTATTCCCCCGCCGATTTGGCCTCCATCCTTCAAAACTCCTGATACCATGCGATATTTACCTTTATTGATTGCCTTTACCTTGATTTTTCATTCTTCAGCTCAGGCTCAGAATAGTGCCCGGAATGATGGGATTTCCCTGGGTGTCCTGAATCCGGGAAAGTGGAATGCCATCACCGATGTACCCGGTGTGTCCGTGGGACACGTTACCTTGGTAGAAGGAGCGGATGTGCGAACCGGAGTTACCGCCATATTGCCCCACCCGGGCAATTTATTCCAACAGAAAGTTCCGGCAGCCGTTTACGTGGGCAATGGCTTTGGCAAATTGGCGGGTAGTACCCAAATCCAGGAATTGGGAAACCTGGAATCTCCGATTATTTTGACCAACACCTTGAGTGTGGCCGCTGGCATGGAGGGAATTTTGGATTACCTGCTGTTTTTGGAAGGCAATGAAGAAGTGGGCTCGCTCAATGCGGTCGTAGGAGAAACGAACGATGGCTATCTTAATGATATCAGAGGCAGGCATGTGAAGCGAGAACACGTGACAGAGGCGATAAAAAAAGCAAAAACCGGCCCGGTAAAAGAGGGAAATGTGGGTGCTGGTACCGGTACAATCTGTTTTGGATTTAAAGGCGGGATTGGTACCTCTTCCCGAAAGCTTCCGGAAAATCTGGGTGGCTATACGATCGGGGTGCTGGTGCAAAGTAATTTCGGAGGTGTTTTACAAATCGGAGGGCAGCCTGTAGGTAAAATCTTGGGACAGTATAGCTTTAAAAACCAACTGGAATCTGCCGACGGTTCCTGCATGATCGTAGTGGCGACAGATGCACCTGTTGACGCTCGAAACCTGGAACGAATCGCAAAGAGAGCCATCATGGGCCTGGCCCGAACCGGGGGAATTGCCTCCAATGGCAGTGGGGATTATGTAGTCGCTTTCAGTACCTCAAAAGAATTGATTGCATCTCCCTTGAACGTAGCAGCCTTGGATAACAATGCGATTACCCCCTTGTTTTTAGCGGCCATCGAAGCGACGGAGGAAGCCATTATCAATTCCCTGTTTGCTGCGGAGGACATGAAGGGCAAAAATGGGAGGCAGGTGAAGGCACTGCCTAAAGAAAAGGTAAAGGAATTATTTTCCGAATAGGTACTTTCCTTCTGTATACCAGGAATTATCGGAAGTTTTATTTTATTAGGTAAATCGGTTTCCGTTCAATTTTTCTTTGTATACTTGAAAGCGAGAACGTGAATTGAATTTCAGGTGGTTACGACACAAAAATTTCAAAAGAAGGTTTGGCGAAAAATGTACGCCATCGTTTTGCTGTGGATGGTATTTCAGGCCTCGTCCGCTCCTGCTCAGGTGCTACAACCTTTTTTGCCTCGCTCCTCTCCCAATGGTCCCAGTACCAATATTTATAACATCAACGGAGATTTTACCATTATCGGAAACACAAACCTGACCCTGGAGAATTACAGTCTGAATTTTCAGAATAATTACCCCATGGTGTATGTGGATGAAGATAATGAGCCGGAAACTTTTAATTCCTCCGCTGCAACCCTTGTTTTCTCTAATGAGAACGGGGCGGATCCGGCCTGTACCGAAGTACTGTTTGCGGGTCTTTACTGGACAGGACGTTCTTCGGAAGACATGGAATTTGACGTTACCAAAGCAGGAATTACCAAAAACTTAGATAAAAAAAAGGTTAGCATAAAAGTGCCGGGACAAACAGCGTATACTACGGTGCAAGCACAAAATGACGAAATCTGGTTTCCTGAATCGTATCTGGAACAGGACGGTTTGTTTGTCGGTTACGCGGATGTAACCGATATGGTAAAATCTGCCGGCTCGGGAGAGTATTGGATAGCAGATTTGGCATTACAGGAAGGAACGGGTGGCTCCATCGGGTTTTACGGCGGCTGGGGAATGGTAGTAGTCTACGAAAATGCCCTGATGGAAGCCAGAGATGTGGTCGTGTTTGATGGTTTTGCTTATGTAGAGTCTTATCTGAACCAGAATAATATTCTTGATCTACAGGGATTTTCCGCAGTGGAATCCGGACCAGTGAATGTGAAATTGGGGGTAATGGCCGCTGAAGGCGAAAGAGGCGGTACTGGAGATTATTTTGAAATCGAAGAAGGAGTAAATTCCGGTGAATTTGTACGCCTTCAACACGATAATAACGACACCTTTAATTTTTTCAATAGCAGTATCTCTACTGGAGGAAACCCCCGGAAACCGGAATTGATCAATAATACGGGTATGGACCTGGCCGTTTTTCAGATTCCAAATGAGGACAATCGCATCATTGCCAATGGACAAACCCAAACCCGTTTTAATTATGCCTCAGTCATTGATACTTACGCTATTTTTAATATTACTTTTTCGATTAATGCCCGGCAGACAAAGTTAGAGGCCATCCAGCAGTTTAACGGAGAAAACCCGCAGGTGGATGAAGTTTATCAGGTGACCGGTAAGGAGCTTTTACCATTTCGGGTTGAGATCCGAAATAAGGGGCAGGAGGCAATCAAAGATGCCAGAGTGGAAATTCCCCTGCCGCCATCCGTTGATTTTGAACAAGTAAACGAGATTTGGTGGGATGGCAACCCGGTGCCGGGTGGAATAAATTATGAACCTTCCCTAGGTCCGGGGGGAACCCTGGTTTGGGAGATCGGGGATGTGCCCGTTTCGGCGGACCCGGATGATTTGATCGGTTTTGTGGAGTATACGTTAGTCGCCCCTGATAACTGCGCCGGTTCTGACGGATTTCAATGCACAAGCAATTTTGACATTTCCGGAGAAGTAACCGGGAAAAATGCCAGTACAGATATCGCTTTTTCCAGCCCAGTGATTCAGGGCTTTGCCAGCGACGGGACATGTAGCCTCAACCCCCTGTCAGACCCGATTTATTTTGACGTCATAGTGGACGAAGGTTCTTGTCCGGATGTCGGAGAACCGCTTGCCATTCAACTCTGCAACGTGGAGGAAGATGCAATTGATGTATCTGAGCTAGTGGGATATTTCCCGGATGGTGTCCGATTTTACGATACGTTTCCAGTAGAAGATGGCACTGTCGAATACACTGCTGCCA
The DNA here is from genome assembly GCA_041685605.1 of Cyclobacterium sp. Classification (GTDB taxonomy): domain Bacteria; phylum Bacteroidota; class Bacteroidia; order Cytophagales; family Cyclobacteriaceae; genus Cyclobacterium. The sequence continues at coordinate 3,358 of JAWLFL010000326.1, forward strand.
ACCCGTTTCCTAAATCAGAGGAGCTTCGCTCATTCGTCGCGGTATTGGGCGATGAGTCAGCTTGTTTTCGACCCTTTACATTGGTACATCAAACCATGGAAGCCATAGTTTCGGTGACTTCTGATTATGGAGGATTTCCTATTTCCTGTTTTGGAGCATCCGATGGCGCGGTTTCAGTGCAAATGGAAGGCGGGACGGCACCCTATACCTACCAATGGGATGATACCGCCGATAGCACTACACCCAGTCTGGAAAACCTTTCTCCGGGAACTTATACCGTCATGATTACCGACAGTCAGAATTGTACCACAAGTGGTTCCGTGACACTGGAGCAACCGGAACAGGTAGAAATCCTTCTGGATACGGAGGCTTCCAATCTGGACTTGGGATGTGATCCGGCAAACGAGGCATGGATAGTGGTTGAAATTCAGGGTGGAACCGCTCCCGTTAGCGCAGACCTGTATCTTGTTGGTGGGGATGGTTCGGAAGAAAGGATCAGTAACCGGGATTTTGAGATGGACAGGGATATTCGCTTCGGGGATTTGGAATCAGGGAGTTACCTGATTCGGGCTATGGATACCAATGCTTGCTTACAAGAACGTTCTTTTGAGGTAGCAGGGGTGGAAACGCTTTCCTATGCCTCGGAGGTTACGCCTGTGCAAAGCTGCCAAAATCCGGAAACGGC
>JAWLFL010000081.1:0-13709 GCA_041685605.1 Cyclobacterium sp.
CCATAGGCTTCATTTACAGTCGCAAAATCGTCCATGTTTTTTACGAAAATACTGCACTTGACCACCTTTTCAAAGGAAGATCCTGCCCTGCGCAATATAGCCTCCAGGTTTCTCATCACAGCATGAGTCTCCTCCGTAATGTTTTCATTGATGAGTTCGCCACTTTCTGCATCCAGCGCAATCTGCCCGGAAACGAAGAGCATCCCATTAATTTTTACTGCCTGACTATAGGGTCCGATAGGGGCGGGGGCTTCTGAGGAATGGATAATTTCTTTGGCCATGTGCTTACTGGATTTAATGAAGCACAAATTAAACTTTAATCAGGGAATAAATCAATTTCAGGAGAAAAGATATCAGTTGGAAACCAACTTAAATCCCTCTCCATGCAAGGTAATGATTTGTACTCCGGGATCTGCTTTCAGCAATTTACGGATTTTACTCAGGTAGACATCCATGCTCCGGGCATTAAAATAGCTGTCATCTCCCCAAATTTGTTTGAGCGCAAAGGAGCGACTCACGGTTTCATTGATGGAAGCGGCCAGCAGACGAAGGAGTTCGTTTTCCTTGGATGTCAGTTTATGGATCCCTTCCGGCCCCTCCAGTTGTTGCTTGTCGTAGTGCAAAACAAATGCTCCAAAGGTATAGGTTTTCAAGGCCGCTTTTTCACCCTGGTTTTGGGTTCTTCGCAAAATGGCAGAAATCCTCATTAACAACTCCTCCATACTAAACGGCTTGGTAATGTAATCATCTGCGCCTATGCGAAAGCCCTGGATCACATCTTCTTTTAGATTTTTGGCGGTCAGGTAAATAATGGGAACGTTCTCCTCTACTTTTCGAATTTCTTTTCCAAGGGTAAATCCATCCTTTTTGGGCATCATCACATCCAGGATGCACACCTTAAAATAATCCTTTTTGTACTTATTCCACCCCTCCTCGCCGTCCCGGCAAAGGGTTACTTCAAAGCCCTTTACACCCAAATATTCCTTCAAAATTTCCCCCAGATTGGGATCATCTTCCACCAGTAAAATCTTCGTTTTGCTCATTGTTTTTTGGGTAAGTTGATCGTAAAAAGGCTTCCCTGCCCCGGCTCACTTTCCACCTGAATACTGCCTTTGTGGGCTTCCACCATCGTTTTTACATAAGACAGTCCCAGACCAAAGCCCTTCACATCATGAATATTCCCGGTTGGGACCCGATAAAACTTATCAAATATTCGTTTTTGTGCTTCTTTGCTCATGCCAATTCCAGCATCCCGAATTGCCAATGAATACCCTTCCTGTTTTTCTATAAGGGATACGTGTATCGAAGGCGCATGGTCGGAATACTTGTTTGCATTGTCCAGTAAGTTATTGAGAATATTATTCATATGGAAGGCATCCGCCTCTAAGAAGCCACTTTGCACCTGATAATGGGTGGTAATCGACCCACCTCTTTTTTCTACCAGCAATTCAAAATGTTTTCTGGCTTCTTCTACAGCATCTACCAAGTTAATGGATTTCATTTCCAGTTTGAAATCCTTTTTATCCAGGGCTGCGGCCTGTAGCACCTGCTCTACCTGTTGCCCCAAGCGGCTATTTTCGTCTTTGATAATTCCCAGGTACCGGGACCGTATCGATTCCTGATTTAGAAGATCCGGGTCCTGAAGGGCCTCTATCGCCAAACTTACCGTGGAGATGGGGGTTTTGAACTCATGGGTCATGTTATTAATGAAATCATTCTTGATTTCAGAAATTTTCTTCTGTCTGATGATTACCTTGATGGCATAAACAAAACAACTAATAATAATCACCATAAACAGCAGGGAACTGGATAGCGGCAAAAATACCTGCTGCAACAGGTAGTTTTCCTTGGTGGGGAAGTAGATGACGAGAAAATTTTCGAGTCCTAACAGATCACTGGGGAAAAGCTCTGCCCGAATTCCCTGGGTCTTTAAAAAATCCAGATCAGCTACCTCTCCAATCCCTACGATTCGATTATTTCCATCAATAATGCCCAATTCAAAAGGCTGGTCGATGTTTCTGTTAATCAATTGGTCCCTAACTTCCGTTCGGACCTGCGAAGTATCTATCCGGCCTAGAATATGCTGATTTCCTTGCGACAATAATTGGTGAATAACCACCTCTACCAACTCAATTTTCATGTTGGCCTGCACAATCGTTTCGGCCACGTTCCGGGATACATTGAATTCCTCAATGATGAATTCCTGCCGGTTGCTGGCATACTGCCTTTTACTGATATAATTGTCTTTGTTGCTTAAAAACTCCAGGTACCTTTCCTTTTCCTGAAGCAGAATGGCCAGTTCATCCGGGGTAAAAAGCGTGGAAGCCACGGAGGGCGACATATAAAAATATTTTTCTATTTGGCTGAAGCTTTTGGGCTCCCCCTCCTTGGAGGCGATTAATTTACGAAAAGTAGAAGAAATCTGAGGAAGGTTTTGGTCAAATAGGGAATCCACCATGGAGGGTCGGTTTACGGCTACTTGACGGTGTCTGACCTGTACCTGAATGGGCTCGATGGGCTCTAATAAGGCTTTTTGAAACAGCGTGTCTCTGGCCAGGGAGCTGAGTAGTATATCGCTGGCCTCACCTTTCTCCAATCTTTCGGAGGTCGAAGCCAATGCCTGAAAGACGTTTTGCTCGAAACGTTCTTCGTTGATCTTTAATACATTGCCGACCCAATAAAACTGAAACCCAATTAATCCCAGACTGGCCAGGCTCATCAAAAAGACAATGATTTTAATACTGGTTTTTGACATGATACAAATTTAAACGATATCCATCAGGAAATCATTTCCTTAACCTTTTTTAACAGGGTACCACCTACTTGCTGCTATCGGTTGAATAACATGTCTGTTCTCCTCAAAATTCCCTGCTAAAACTGTCGCTCAAAATTGATTTTAAGTTTAAGTTGCTTTATCTATCTTTGCCAGCTAAATCAGAACCAATGGAAATCAACAACCAACGCTATTGCATTCAGCAAATTCCCTTTTTGGATATCGCCAATAAATACGGCACGCCGGTTTACGTGTATGACGGTAATAAGATTCTGGACCAGGTGGAATCACTCAAGAGAGCTTTTTCCGGGGTGAAGATGAAAATCAAGTACGCGACCAAGGCACTCTCCAATATTTCTATTCTTCAGCTGATGCGGAAAGCCGGCACGGGTGTGGATGCGGTTTCCGTTGAGGAAATTCAGCTTTGTCTTCATGCCGGATTTTCACCCGAAGAAATCATGTATACACCAAACGGTGTTGACTTTGAAGAAATCAAGCAGGCGGTGGAACTGGGTGTCATGGTAAACATTGACAACATACCCATGTTGGAACATTTCGGTACTGAATTCGGCCATCAGGTACCCTTATGCATCCGTCTTAATCCCCATATTCTGGCGGGAGGCAATTCCAAGATCTCGGTAGGACATATCGATAGCAAGTTTGGTATTTCGATCTTGCAATTAAAGCATGTGCTTAAAATTGTGCAGGCGTATGAGTTGAACGTCGTGGGCTTGCATGTGCATACTGGTTCGGATATATTGGATGCGGAAGTCTTTCTGAAAGGTGCTGAGATCCTGTTTGATGCTGCCCGGGAATTTGATGGGCTTGCCTTTTTGGATTTTGGGGGCGGATTTAAAGTAGGGTACAAGGAAGGAGACATCACCACCGATATTCAGGATGTAGGGAAGAAGGTCTCCGCTGCATTTCGGGATTTTTGTAAGGAATATGGAACAGAACTGGAAATCTGGTTTGAGCCGGGCAAATTTCTGGTTAGCGAAAGCGGCTACCTGCTGGTAAAAGCCAATGTGGTGAAGCCTACACCGGCGACTACTTTCGTAGGAGTGGATTCCGGGCTTAATCATTTGCTTCGTCCGATGATGTACGATGCCTATCACGGGGTGGTCAATATTTCCAAAATGGATGGTCCGGAGAGGGTGTATACCATCGTAGGGTATATTTGTGAAACGGACACCATCGCAGCAGACCGTAAACTCAAAGAAGTAAAAGAAGGCGATGTATTGGCCATAAAGAATGCCGGTGCTTACGGATATAGCATGGCCTCCAATTACAATTCCCGATACAGGCCTCCGGAAGTATTGGTTTTAGACGGTGCCGATTACCTCATTCGAAAGCGAGAAACTTTCGAAGACTTAATTAGAAACCAGACCATAATCGAATTTTAAAAAAAGTGGGTAAAAAAATTACCCACTTTTTTTTATTAATTTTTTGGTATTTATTTCAAATTTCCAACTAGTAAATCCATTTTTCATCCGTCCAAAGAAAAAATGGTTTTTTGCCCAAAAAGCCATCGTTAAATAAATTTTCAGGGAATTTGCGAATTCAAATTTTATTCTATTATTTATAGAAATAAATCATGTTTGTAGTATTTCATTTAAAAGTATTCTAATTACATAAAATAATATTTCAAAAAACAAATTGCAAAAAAGATTTTATGTAAAACAGAAATCCAAGTTTAAAATGGAAATACTGGAAGGAAATGTCGGCCGGCAAGTGGGTCGGATACTTGGTATCCGAAAAATGAGGTAACAATTACAATTTAACTTTTAACATATCATAGAAATGATGGCGTCCAAAACAAAAGCGATTATGCAGATCCACCTGGACCAGAAAGATGCGCGCGTTATAGGCGAGGACCTGCTGGAATACGCTGAGACTTTAAGCGAAGCGTTGGGCATGGACACCCTGAAAATCCAAAGGGAGATGCAATCTGGTGATTTAAACCATTTGATCATCACTTTCAACTATTATTTTGGAGATTACATTGAGCTGCTGGATTCCGATCACAGAATCAGTTAATAAAGGTATCCAGCTTACAGCTACTTTTATTTGAAACAAAACGTAAACAAAGGAGGAAAAAAGTCGCTTTATTTAAGAAGAAAATAAAGCAAAAAATGGAAAAAACAGTACGGCTTATTTTGGGGGATCAGCTAAATCAACAACACTCCTGGTTTGGAAAAAAGGAGGAGTCGGTGGTTTACCTGATGATGGAAATAAGACAGGAAACGGATTATGTAAAGCACCATGTACAAAAGGTATTGGCATTTTTTCAATCCATGCGAAACTTTGCTGATTGGTTGGAAAAGCAGGGACATCAAGTCATTTACCTGCCCATCGATCATAAAGAAAATCGGCAGCATCTGGAAGATAATATCCTGCATGTAGTCAAAAGCGAAAAGTTTAAGCGGTTTGAATACCAATTACCCGATGAGTACCGGCTTGACATACAGCTTCAAAAGATCTGTAAACAGCTAAACATCAAAACCAAAAGTTTTGATACCGAACATTTTTTGAGCGACAGGGAGTCGGTACAAACATTTTTCTCGGGTAAGAAAACTTACCTGATGGAATCGTTTTACCGGTCCATGCGTGAAACGTTCGACATCCTGATGCATGGCCAAAAGCCGTTGGGAGGGAAATGGAATTACGACCAGGAAAACCGGAATAAATACCGGGAAGAGGTGCCGGTTCCCCCCTTACCGGCTTTTGGCCGGGATCTCAGCGAGCTTCTGAAAATCATTGAAAAGGCCGAAATAGAAACCCTCGGAACCGTGGACCCTAAAAATTTTCCCTGGCCCTGCTCCCGGGAGGAATCGGTTACCTTGCTGGAATTCTTCCTGGAGGAATTATTGCCCCATTTTGGGTCGTATCAGGATGCCATGCATAGCGGAGAGCCTTTTCTTTTTCATAGCCGGCTCAGTTTTGCACTGAACAGCAAGATGCTCCATCCACTGGAAGTGATTCAGAAAGCGGAAAGCTGCCTGCAGAAAAACCCGGAAAAATACGGCATGGCTCAGGTGGAAGGCTTTATCCGGCAAATTCTGGGTTGGCGGGAGTTTATGCGGGGAGTCTACTGGGCAAAGATGCCGGATTATGCCCAAATGAACTTCTTTGGCCACAAAAGACCCCTACCCTCCTTTTTCTGGGATGGAAACACCAAAATGAATTGCCTGAAACATGCCATCGGCCAATCCCTGGAGCATGCCTATGCCCACCACATACAGCGGCTGATGGTCACCGGAAATTTTGCCTTACTGGCCGGAATTGATCCGGATGAAGTGGATCAGTGGTACCTGGGCATCTATGTAGATGCCATTGAATGGGTGGAGATCACCAATACGCGGGGCATGAGTCAGTTTGCTGATGGCGGTATCGTGGGCACCAAACCCTATGTCTCCTCTGCCAATTACATCGATAAAATGAGCAATTATTGCGGTTCCTGCCATTATTCCAAAACCAAAAAAACAGGGGATAAGGCATGCCCTTTCAACAGTTTGTATTGGGCCTTTTACGAGCGAAACCGGGAAAAATTGGAAAATAATCCCCGAATCGGCTTCGTGTACAACACCCTCTCGAAAATGAAGCAAAAGGATGAAATCCTGGAACAGGCCGGAAGTTACTTGGAAAGGCTGGATGAGCTTTAAGGGTTTATAAGCTTATTTTTGGTTGAAAAGTTTGAAACCATATAAGTCCATTAAAGGAACGCGCTCCTCGGAATTTATAATTCCGTGGTTCAGAGATAAAGGGGATTTGTAATCCCCGAAACCGCCCGACACCCTGATTACGAACATTTTTCACCAGAATGAAATCGCGTCTCAGATTATAATTTATTCTCCCAATTTGTTTTCAAATTATCCAAGGTATCCAATTATCTACGCCAACGAGCCATTTGCACTGCCAGGGCATCTTGAGAGTAGCCTAGAAATTAGTATCAAAAAACCGGAACGCTCTTCCATTGAATCTGCGAAACTAGGATTGCAAATCCTGCTTATCTGGAGTTCGACATTGCAAATGTCGAACAGCGGAGCTCCGCGGAATTTGTAATCCCTGCATTCCATTTATCTGTGCTAATCTGCGTCATCTGTGGTGTAGCTTTTTGTTCACCACAGATTCGCGCCGATTTTCACAGATTTTTTTCTGTAATTTGAAGCTGCAAACGATTGATCCATTTTCTGTACTTTATCTTTGCTATCTGTTGTGCAACCTTTTTATGAGATTCGCTACACACCCCTTCTATTAGCTTATTAGAAACTATTTCCTTAAAGCCAACGCATTAGAAATTGGGTGATTTTCTTTTCCTTTAAGCCATAGGGAGGGTACAATACACTAAGTGCCGTTCGGCCGGATTTCTGCTTCAAAACGGCCTTTTCATTGGAAAAAGCAAGGAAACCATACTTACCATGGGCCTTTCCCACGCCACTTTGTCCCACTCCACCAAAAGGAAGTCCGGGATGACCAAATTGGACCGCGCAATCATTCACCACCACAGTTCCTGAACTCGTGTGGGTCAAAACATGGTTGGTAATGTGGGGTTCCTCAGAAAAAAGGTACAATGCCAGGGGCTTAGGCTGGGTATTGACCATAGCGATGGCCTCATCCATGTTTCTGTAGGTTAAAAGAGGCAAAATCGGACCAAAAATCTCCTCTTGCATCAGCCGCATTCCGGTAGTTACCCCATCCAGTAGGATGGGTTCCATATACCGTTCTTCTTCGATCACCGTTCCGCCCATAATCAGTTCAGCTCCAGCAGCCAATGCTTCTTTCATAAGGGACTGCAGGCGATGTAAGTGCCGGGTATTGATCAACCTACCGTAATCCGGATTGGAATGAATTCCTTTGGCTGCGGAGTTGTAAAGCTGATTAATTTTCTGTTTCAGAAAAGAAAGCATGGCTTCTTTATCCGTCTCCTGGACAAGCAGGTAATCCGGTGCCAGGCAGGTTTGACCGCAATTGATAAACTTTCCCCAAACGATCCTTTCAGCCGTCATTTCCAGATCAACGCCTTTGTCTACGATCACGGGAGACTTCCCTCCCAATTCCAGGGTAATACTGCTGAGATTTCGAGATGCCGCTTCCATGACCTTTTTTCCGACCTGTGGGCTACCGGTAAAAAACACATGGTCGAAGGGCTTCTCCAACAACTTTTGCGCCAGCTCTGCGCCCCCGGTGAGCACCATCAGCTGTTCTCTGCCATACAGCTCTTCGGCCATCTTTTCCAGCAAGGCAGCGGTGTGTGGAGCCATTTCGGATGGTTTGAGTACCGTGGTGCAGCCAGCAGCAATAGCTGACACCAAGGGGCCCAGAGATAGGTTAAAGGGGTAATTCCAGGGGGAAAGAATAAGTGACGTTCCTTTAGGTTCGACCTGCACATAGGACCGACTTCCCAGCAGGGAGAAGGGTGTTTTTACTTTTTCAGGTTTTGCCCATTTGGGTAAATTACGGAGGGCATGCTGTATTTCAGACAAGACCACGTATATCTCCGTAATGGCTGCCTCTGTCCCGGATTTTTTAAGATCCTGATATAGGGCCTCCTTTATCCATTTTTGGTTGGACTTGATCCAGTCCTTTAAGGCCTCCAATCGGTCAATTCTGTCCTGAAGCGGAGCGGCCCTGTTCCTCAATCCAGCTTTACGCTGAAGCACAAACGATTCTTCCATCCAGGTATCGCTGACTTCATGAATTTCATTTCCCATCACCATTTTGACACTCTTTTAGCCCCTTATTTTACAAGATAAGAAAAAAAAGCGTCGGTATTGAATCTAAATAACCAAATAAAGCGTATATTAACGTGTAAAATAAACAATTAAAAAAATGCAATGGAGTATAGATGCGTTTTTTCAGCCCTATCCGGGCTTGAATGAAAACGAAAAATTGAGAGTAATTAAGACCTACATTGAAAACTTAAAAAATGAACGTAAAAAAAGGGGCTGAACGCCCCTTTTTTTGTTTCTATGAATTAGTCCTTTTTTATAAGCCCTTCTGTTAGTTTATTCAAGGCCTCTACTTTGTATTCAAAATCTCCTTTTAAGGTATCTCTATACTTGTTAATGTTTTCTACCATCTCGTTGATGTCTTCCGGGATGATTTCCTCTAACATCTGCCGCAGCCTCTTGGCAGTAGTAGGGCTTTTGCCATTGGTGCTGATGGCGATTTTTACATTACCCTTCGTCACTATTCCACCCAGGTAAAAGTCACAATATTCCGGCGTATCAGCCACATTGACCAGTAAATACCTTTCTTTGGCATCCTTGTAGATCGTTTTATTGACCTCGGGAAAATTGGTCGCAGCGATCACCATGTGTTTTTGCTCCAGGTAGCGGGAATGGTAAGCATCCTGTATCAACCGAATCCGGGGATTGTCTCGGGCGATTTCACGGATTTCGTCCGAAATCTCCACGGATACCACCGTGACGGTGGCATGGGGACTGGACTTAAGCAAAAAGGTGAGCTTTTCCAGCCCTACAAATCCCGCTCCTACCAAGAGTGTTTCCAATTGGTGAACTTTCAAAAAAACAGGATACAATTCATTCATTGTGTAAAGAAATCAGTTTATGCTCACAAAGTACCTCCTCGTAAACCGCTTTTAATTGGGGACTTTCCCGGACCACTTCACCGATGATAATGATCGCTGGGGCACCCACCTTTTGCTTGCTGGCTTTGTCCAGAATGTCCCCCATGGTACCGGCTACTACCTTTTCCTCCACGGTAGTTCCCCGTTCAATAATGGCAATGGGTTTGTCTACCAAGCCCTGAGCCTCGTATATTCTTACTATTTCTGTCAGTTTTTTCGTTCCCATCAACAACACCACGGTCGCTTTTGAGCGGCTGGCCAACTTCAGGTCATGAGATAGCTCGCCGCTACTGGTAGTGCCCGTGATCACCCAATAACTTTCAGAAACTCCTCGTTTGGTAACCGGAATTCCCGCAGCAGCAGGGACGGCAACCGTGGACGAAATGCCAGGAACCACATCCGTGCTGATCCCGAATTGATGGATGTAATCCAATTCCTCGGCTCCTCTGCCAAATACGAACGGATCGCCCCCTTTCAGACGGACCACGTGACCGTATTCCTGAGCATAGCGCACACAAAGCCGGTTGGTATCTTCCTGTGGGTTTTTGAGAATGCCATGCCTCTTCCCTACGAATACCTTCAGTGCCTTGTCCGGAGCATGATTTAACAACGAACGGTCAATCAATGCATCAAACAGCACCACATCGGCTTTGTTTAGTGCCAAGACCCCTTTCAGGGTAATCAATTCCGGATCTCCCGGTCCGGCACCTACCAATGTCACTCTTGGTCTGACCTCATTCCTCATGCATGTACTTCTTTTGATCTGAATTCGCTAATCGCCTCAAATACTTTTTCCGCAGTTTGATAGTATGCAGCGGCAAACGCTTCGGTAGGCGGATTTTGTTTGATTTGATACACCAGCTCTGCAAAGGGTTTACCCAGGTTAATTTTTCCGCTGGCAATAAACTGATTTTCAAATTCAGAAACAATGCTGGCGTAACTATTGGTATTTACTCCCTCCGCTGTCAAAATGGCTTTGGCGGCATTTACCATGCTCGTGTAGGACTGGTAAATCCCATCAGCCCATTTTTCGGCTTTCAAACTATCCTCCGAGTCGGCCAGCTTTTCCCTGGCTTCCAACAATAAGGTGGAAACCAGGTCAATCACCACACCGGCACATTCACCCACACCAATGGCTTTGACATAGGGCTCCTCATTGCCCCAATCGATGAAATCCGACTCGGTAATGTTGTCTGTTCCCGCAAGGGGCTTGAGTAATTCGTAGAAATACATTTGTCCTTTTCGCTCGTAGTAGGAAGCGTAATTCTCTGCTTTCTCCCCCTTAGATTTGTAATCGTCCAGAAGGATTCGCAAGGCCTGAGGACCTCTTTTACTCGGAATTTTGATCACCTTGTCTGAGAAACGGCCTTTCCCGTCACCAAAAGTGGCACCGCCCAGCAATACCTGCAAAGCGGGCAAAACAGACTTACCGGCTTTCATGGACATACCCTGAAATCCGATCGAAGCCATATTGTGCTGCCCACATGCATTCATACATCCGGAAATCTTAATCGTTAGGTGTTTGTCCAGCAAAAATTCCGGGTACTCGTCCAGAATTACTTTCCCCATTACATCCGCAGCACCGGTACTACTGGCAATTCCCAGGTTACAGGTATCCGTACCGGGGCAGGCCGTAATGTCGCCTATGGAATTATAACCATAGTCGGAAAGCCCCAGTTTTTTAAGCTCCTGGTAAAAGAACGGTAGCAATTCCTCTTTCACGTCCCGGATCAGAAAATTCTGTCGCAGGGTGAACCGCAATTCGTCATTGGCAAAGTCCTTAACGAGCTTTGCCAACTGACGGGCCTCTTTGGTATAAAAATCTCCTAAATGGATTTTTACCCCTACCGCAAAATAGCCCGGCTGCTTTTGAGGCAGTACATTCGTTAGCTTCCATCGTTTGTAATTTTCATCCGCAGGAACAGTAAACTCGGGCAAAGCCGGGTCCGGCAAGGATTTGGATGCCTCAAATTCGGTGACATCTATGGGATACGATTGATGCTGCAAGGCAGTTTGTTCTTCCGCTACCAATGCCAAAAACTCCTCAACCCCCAATTTATTGATGAGAAATTTCATTCGGGCTTTCATCCGCTTGGCCCTTTCACCATGTCGGTCAAAAACCCGAACCACTCCCTCGATAAACGGAATCAGTTGGTCGGTAGGCAAAAACGCATGCACCACATCTCCGTGCCGGGGCTGAGAGCCCAATCCGCCGCCCAGAAGGACTTTAAATCCCCGTTCTTCCACGCCATTTTCTCCTGTTCTCACTTTAGCAATGAAACCAAGGTCGTGCAGGTACGAGAGTGCGGTATCTTCCTCACTGGACGAAAAGCTGATCTTAAATTTCCTCCCCATTTCCTGAGAGATGGGATTACGCAACATGTACCGGAAGGTAGCATCCGCATAAGGTGTCACGTCAAAAGGCTCCTCAGGATCAATTCCCGCTGTTTCTGAAGCCGTCACGTTCCTTACGGTATTACCACAGGCTTCGCGTATGGTGACATCATCCTTTTCCAGTTCGGACCAAAGCTCAGGTGTCCTGTCCAGACTGACATAGTGAATTTGAATGTCCTGCCGAGTCGTAATGTGAAGCCTTCCGGTAGAATATTTCTCGGAGACATCACAAATTCGGTTGAGCTGTGAGGATGTCACCCGGCCAAATGGAAGTTTGATCCGGATCATCTGCACGCCTTCCTGCCGTTGTCCGTACACTCCCCGTGCTAATCGTAGGCTTCTGAATTTTTCTTCGTCTATTTTTCCGTTGCGAAAAAGGTTGATTTTATCGGCTAATTCGACGATGTCTTTTTCTACAACTGGATTTTCTATTTCGGTTCTGAAACTTTGCATGGTACTAATTTTTCGGTTTTTAACCTTTTAAAGTTGATTAGGATTTGTTGGTCAACTGACCCGGCTCGTGGAGTCCGCATTCCTTATGAGAAGCCTCCCACCACCAGCGTCCAGCTCTTGGATCCTCTCCCGGAGAAATGGCCCGGGTACAGGGAGCACAACCAATGCTGACGAAGCCCTTGTCATGTAAGGGATTATAAGGGATCTTATGCTCATTGATATAATCCAGCATTTGATCCATGGTCCAGTGCAGCAAGGGGTTGTATTTCAGGATTTGATTCCCTTCATCCCATTCCAATAAGGGCATCCCCTTCCGGTTAGCACTTTGGCCGGCCCGAAGACCGGTAACCCAAACACGGTTCCCTTTCAGGGCACGCTTAAGGGGCTCTACTTTGCGTACGAAACAACATGCCTTCCTATTCGCTACGGACTGGTAAAAACCATTGATGCCATTTTTGCTGACCAGGTCCTGGACAGCCTCCGTCTCCGGGTAATAGGGCTGAATATCCGATCCGTACTTAACGATGGTTTTGGCTAGCAAATCATAGGTCTCATAGAAAAGCCTGCCGGTGTCCAGCGTGAAAATTTTGACTGGCAACTGGTGTTTGGCAATGACTTCGGTAATCACCTGATCTTCCTGGCCTAGCGAGGTGGAAAAAACCACTTCTCCGGGAAAGAGATCAGTCAATAAAGTTAACCCCTCGGCAACAGGCAATTTTTCTATTCGCCGGGTCAGTTCCTTCATTTCGTTCGCTTCAATCATGGTGTTTCGGTTTTAATCTAAGGGTTGCCCCTCCGGTCGTGCTATCTGCTTCTTACACAGGGCTGCAAATACAAAAGTACATAAAACCTACAAATTATATAGAGTAAATGGAAAAAAATTTACTCGTTAGATAAAATATCCTGCAAGGTCTTCATTTCCAATATTTTGAGCGTTTCATCCCGCACCTCTATCATTACCTTATTCAGGCCACATTGCTCTTGATTCTCACATTCTTCGCAGGGTTCGTAGTAATTGAGACTCACACAGGGTAGCAAGGCAATCGGACCATCCAGCAATCGGATGATGCGTGAAAGGGGAATTTCTTTCGGCTCTTTGATAAGGTAATATCCCCCACCTTTTCCCTTTTTACTTCCCAAAAAGCCCGCTTTCTTCAGTTCCAGCAGGATATTTTCTAAAAATTTATGGGATATATTGTGAAATTCTGAAATCTCCTGAATTAAAATGGCCCCCTGATCTTTGTTTTTTCCCAGATAAGTCAGGGCGTGAAAAGCGTATTTGGTCTTTTTTGAAAGCATGCGTCGTGCAAAAATGGTTGTATTGATTAAAGATAATTACTTTCGGTAAAAATGAGCAGTTTATCGGATGATTTATGAAAAAAGATGGGGTCTTATGGAACAAAATCCTTCCAGTATGGTATAAGACCGGATGATGGATAATTTCCAATGGAGGTAAAAAGGTAGGTATTTTTTTACATTGAATCAGGCGATTATAGTTTG
>JAWLFL010000081.1:13809-16584 GCA_041685605.1 Cyclobacterium sp.
ACAAATCCATGGTCCGAAGGGTAGGTAATTTCCTTGTGGTTAATCCGAAGGGTTTCACCAAAATAGGCCATGTAGGAGGTAGAAGCCAACGGTTTTAAATCCCCTTTATAAAAAATGTAATCGATGCGGTGGGAGTCCATTTTTCCCTTTACATCCCAGGTGATACCTGGATGCCAGATGGGATTGGGATGCACTTCCCGAAACGAATCCCTAAAGCCCATATCCGCCAATACCTTTGTCGCATACCAGGGTACCACCAGTCCATTATGGCGCACCTGGGTTTCCTCGTTCCAGTCAAGGTGGGAGGGGGAATTCATGTCACCACCCAAAATCATGGGAGTCGAATCGGTGGCAGCAGCGTATTTTTCGAGGTAGGGCAGCACGTTTTGAATCATTTCGGTACGTTTGCCTGCGGCTTCCCAGGCCAGCAGTTCATCGACTGATTTCCCCATCTGCTCCGGTGCATCCTCCCAGGGCAAATAGTAAAACCAGTTCGAAAAAACATTGATTTTTTGCTCATCGATCAGGACTTCCCGGCCTCCCAGATAAAACGGATAGCCGGTATCGATTCGCTCCCCAAAGGGGTATTTGGAATAGATGGAAAGGTTGATGCTTTCGTCGTCCGGATCGGTGCCTTCAGGTGCGATCAGATGAAAATGATACCCTAAGGTCTCCGCTATATGGGGTCCGGAGCCATAGGTTTCCACCATGAGTATCAGGTCCGGGTCAATCTCCCGGATGATGTCTATCACCCTGTCGGGGCCATCGGGAATGTCATTTCCGCCGTGCAAAATGTTCCAGGCCATCACCTTCAGCGTCTTTGTATCGGATTGCGCCCAGGCATCGGTTTCCATAAGTAAAACAGCGGCAAGGCAGGCAAACAGTACAATTCGTTTCATCGGGTTACGTTCAGAAATGGTGGATGCAATAGGCCGCTCATTTTGATGAAAAGCGGCCGCTTGTAAATATACACAGGTTATCTGTTCCGGCCAATCGCTGTTTTTTTAATTTCATCCTGGCGGCAAGGGGAATTGGATATCGTTCGGATTTCCAGGCACGATAGTACCCCTGGCTAATCCTAAATTCCTGAAACAAATCGCATTAATATAAACGAATCTAAAAGCTCAACTTGAACTAATTCCCTCCGCCGCGGCGGAGGGATTTGGATTCCTGTAGATTGCAGTTCAAATATTGCCTGCTAGTTGCCGCAGCCCGTCTCAAGGGCACCAATTCAGCTTTAAAATGGCATTTCAGCAAATCCCCCTTTTAAGGGGGCGAGGGGGATTTTTTCGAGAATGTAAATTTGTGGTAGGACTAACAATGAATAAAATTTAAACCTGTAAACTTTTTTCAGGACGAGTCAGAACATTGGTAATAAATCCCCCCTGCCCCCTTGGTAAGGGGGATTTGGGTACGTACGGATTTATGGTTAGGGTATTACCGTGAGATTTTTTAAGCCCGTCTCAAGGGCACCAATTCAGCTTTATGCTGCCATTCAGCAACTCCAATCTTTCTACGATCGACGTGTAAACAAAAAAGGGAAAGCAAGGCACTGTCCCCGCTTTCCCTTTCTACGAATATATTCTTCGCTCAGATCAACTCCACACTTCTTTTTACAAAGGCTGTCAGCTCCTTGCCTGTCAGTAGGCCCTGAGATAACAAAGCCAAATCAAATGCCTGTTTGGCGAGGCGTTCCTGTTCCGCGGCATCTTCCGATTTCAAAATCCGATCGATCACCGGATGGTTTCCGTTCACGCCTACCTTGTAATTATCCGGCATGGCACCATAAAAGCCCATTCCTCCGCCGTTTTTCGCCATGTCCTTCATGCGTCTCATGAATTCATCCATGGTGACCGTCACCGGCAATTCTTCGGGGCTGGAACCTTCTACCTCCACATTATAGGTCTGGCTTCCAATGGCTTTTTCAAATATTTCCTTGACCTTTTTGGACTGCTCATCAGTCAGCAGGTTTTCATATCCTCCTTCTTTATCAATCAACTTGTCCACTACATCGGCATCCACCCGCTTAAGGCTGGCGTTTTCCAACTTTCCTTCCAGGTTTTGGATAAAATGACTGTCTATGGGAGAATCCATCAAGAGCACATCGTAGTCTTTTTTATTGGCCGATTGGATAAAGGTATCTTGTTTGTCGGCATCGGTAGCATACAGGTACACCAACTTCTCATCTTTCCCGGTTTGATAGGGCTTCACCTTTTCCTGGTATTCATCCAGAGTAAAATGCTCCCCGTTCGTATTGGTGAGCAGGGCAAAGTCCTTCCCTTTTTCGTAAAATTTGTCCTCTGAGATCATCCCGTACTTCACAAAAAGGCCGATGTCCTTCCACTTTTCTTCGTAAACCTTCCGGTCTTTTTTGAATAATTCGCCCAGCTTATCGGCTACCTTTTTGGTGATGTAATTGTTGATTTTCTTGACATTGCTGTCCGACTGTAGGAAGCTTCGGGAAACATTCAACGGAATGTCTGGAGAATCGATTACCCCGTGCAATAGCATCAGGAATTCCGGCACGATATCTTTTACCTCATCGGTGATAAATACCTGTCGGCTAAACAGTTTGATTTTGTTTCGCTGCAGGTCAAAGTCGTTCTTGACCTTGGGAAAATAGAGAACGCCGGTCAGGTTAAACGGGTAGTCCACGTTCAGATGGATCCAGAAAAGCGGATCCTCGCTCATCGGATACAATTCTTTGTAAAATTTCAAGTAATCCTCATCCGTCAACTCGCTTGGTGCCTGTGTCCAGATTGGGTTGGTGGTATT
>JAWLFL010000327.1:0-4025 GCA_041685605.1 Cyclobacterium sp.
TGCAAAATTTCAATGATAAGTTTAATTTTTATAAATTTGACCATTGAAAATTTCGATGGGATTGTATAAAAACCTTCTTTAGCTAATTTTGATTTGTTCCCATGGGTTCGAATCAGCGTAGTTTAGGCGAGGTTTACAGTTTCTATTAATCTTTTAAACCTTAGATTAGACAAGTAACATTATGGAAAAAATCAAAGTAGGTATCAATGGATTCGGTAGGATTGGAAGACTTGTTTTCCGAGCCGCCCAGGAAAGAGATGATGTACAAATCGTTGGCATCAATGACCTAATTGGTGTAGACTACATGGCCTACATGCTTAAATACGATTCTACCCACGGTCGATTTGAGGGTGATGTGGAAGTAAAAGACGGGAAACTGGTGGTAAATGGAAATGCCATCCGTGTTTCTTCCGAGAAAAACCCTGCCGATCTGAAATGGTCTGATATCGGTGCTGAAATAATCGTGGAGTCTACCGGTTTATTCCTGACAAAAGAAACCGCCAAAGGACATATAGACGCAGGTGCGAAGAAAGTCGTGATGTCTGCTCCATCCAAAGACGATACCCCTATGTTTGTTATGGGAGTAAATGAATCTTCCTATACTTCGGACATGGTATATGTATCCAATGCTTCTTGTACGACTAACTGTCTGGCTCCCCTTGCGAAGGTGGTCAATGACAACTGGGGTATTGAAGAAGGACTGATGACGACGGTGCATGCTACTACCGCTACCCAGAAGACGGTAGATGGTCCTTCCATGAAAGATTGGAGAGGCGGAAGAGGTGCAGGTCAAAATATCATTCCATCCTCCACAGGAGCCGCCAAAGCGGTAGGTAAGGTAATTCCTGAATTGAACGGCAAATTGACCGGAATGGCATTTAGAGTTCCCACCCCAGATGTATCAGTGGTAGATCTTACCGTTAGATTGGTTAAAGGAGCCAGCTACGAAGAAATTTGTGCTAAAATGAAAGAAGCTTCGGAAGGAGACTTAAAAGGGATTTTGGGTTATACCGAAGATGCCGTCGTATCCAATGATTTTATCGGTGATGCCCGGACCTCTATATTCGACGCCGGTGCCGGCATTCAATTGAGTGATAAATTTGTTAAGCTGGTCGCCTGGTATGACAACGAATGGGGTTATTCCAACAAAGTAGTAGACCTTGTTCAGTATATTTCTAAAAAATAGCGGATTCGGAATTTCCGAAACATGATTTTTGAAAGGGTTGAATTTAGGTTCAACCCTTTTTTTTATCATCAATCGCTTAGTTCAGATCTTCCAGCAATTTCAAGGCCTCACGGTGTAAAATAGGAGCCGTTTCTGGTCCCAGGGAATTGACTTCTCCATAGGGAGCGGAATCCCTGCCATAGGTAAAGGGGGCTTCTTCGTCCCATTGGCTTTTTGGAATGATATAGCCGATCATATCATTGGCCATCCCACTGAAAAAACGATATTTACCGGGCATCTGACTACGGATAGCCGGAACTTCCACCGGGTCAATGGCATAGTCCGCACTTTCTGGTGATTCAACCCCTCCATTGGCAATTTCAGGATACAACTCTCCGGGAATATGGATGAAAGAAGCCGGTCCCAGTGTCCAGGCATTGACTTCCGAACGAACATGGCCCCATTTAATAAACCCCCTGTCAAAAACGCCAACAAAGGCCGCCAAACGAAATAGCTTATTGCTCATTGGCAAAGCCACTGTTTTTGCCCGCAGGGAGAGGCTGCCTTCCCTGATGCTATCCCCGCTTGATTGAAGGGTTTCGAAACTTATCTTTGCCAATGCCAGGCCCTGTGCCTCAATCTTCTCTACCCCGGCTTCGGTATGGACCTTTCCCGTGAAAGGATGTATGATGGCATCACCCGGGCGGGTAGTCATCAATCCTCCCAGCGCTCCGTTCATAAAAATAGCCACACCTCCCAGACCTTCATGGGTGATTTCATTTTCGTGAACGATGCCTTCTTCCATGTAATGCCTCCAGTAATGCGGAAAATCCGAACTGATTAGCGTGTTTTTGGACCATAGTGTTTCCGGGTGATTTCCCCAATTTAACAGCGTTCCCAGTGTTTCATTCGTTTCCCGGTCACATACCTGCATCAGTCGAATGGCAGCATCCAATACAACCGGTTCCCGGCTATCCCCGACCAAGGGCAAGGCATCACTTTCATTGACGGCAAATTTGATTTTTGCCGGTCGGCTATTTTCCATGGCATTCAAAACGGACGTTTCGATTCCTTCAAAAACACGCTGTTGGTATTCTTTATTGACCCCTCTGGTAAAAGGCCCCGGTCCCCACATGCCCATCGCATCGGGAGAAGAATGAACATGGGTGCTGGCAATGATGAGGTGGTCCAGGTCTGTTTTCGCCAAAATTCGTTTCCTCAGTGTCAGCACCTCATCGTTACCAAAACCAATCATGTCGATGATACAAAGCCCTAATTTGAATTTTCCGTCCTCCAGTATCATACTTCTGGCCCATAGGGGGTCATTTATGCCGGAAGCGGGTTTGTTTTGATGAAAACCAGCCACCCAAATGGGGTCAAATTCTCCGTTTTGGTTAAGATCATGAAAACGATCCCCGTCCGCTTCCTGATAGCGGGCATCTCCATTGGCATCTTCCCAGGTATCAAATCCAACCGGGCTGATGTCTACCTTTGCAAAGCCTGCCTGCAAGGGTCCCGGACGCTGGTTTTCCAAAAACAGGTCTATCGAATAGCCGGAATGACGGTCCCGAAACTGATAAGCACCATAGCCTAGTACCAGGAAAATTACAACAGCCAGTACCGAAAGCGTGACTTTTATCCAGGTTTTCATTTTTTTTTGAATTTAATAGGTATACCGGGTAAGGGAATTATGGGCTATGCCAATAGGATTTAATAGAAACAATGGCTTGGCATTTAAGCAATATGGGAAGGTAGCAAAGGTGTAATTTTCGGGTGACTGTTTTCTTTTTTCGGATCAATTAGGTAATATCGAAACGTAAATTAAATAATAATTTTGTTAATTCATGAATATGAAATATTTTCTCCATTTGTTGCTGGGTAATTTTCTACTATTGCTGATTTCCTGCGAATCCCAGAAAGCGGCAGAACCAGCACGGCCCAATATCCTGTTTATTTTTAGCGATGACCATGCCACCCATGCCATAAAAGCCTATGGGCCAAAGGCGAATAATCCGGAACTAGTCGATTTTCTGCAAACCCCAAACCTGGATAGAATAGCGAAGGAAGGCGTATTGTTTACCAATGCCTTTTGTACCAACTCCATTTGCGGTCCCAGCAGGGCGGTAATTTTGACCGGAAAACACAGCCATTTTAATGGGATGCTGAACAACGATACCACCTTTAATGCAACCCAACAAACCTTCCCAAAACTTCTACAGCGTAACGGCTACCAGACCGCATGGATAGGGAAGTGGCACTTGTTGTCGGATCCTACCGGCTTTGACCATTGGTCGGTATTGACCCGGGGAAATGGGCAGGGTTCTTATTACAATCCGATCTTTACGGAAGCAGCAGGACAGCAGGAGGAAACGGGCTACACGGCTACTCTGATTACCGATAAAGCCATCGATTTTCTGGAAAAACAAACCGGGAAGGATAAGCCGTTTTTTCTGGCCTATTCCCATAAAACCCCTCACCGGGAATGGGTACCCGCCCAGGAGGAATACGATCTTTACAAAGACGTAGACCTACCCTTGCCTTCTAATTTTTACGATGAATACGAAAACCGGACCAGTGCTACCCGCGAACAGGAAATGGAGATTGCCGCCGATATGAACGAGCGGGACCTAAAGCTGATCTACCCGAATTATATGAACGAGGAACAGCTGGCCAAATTTGAAGCTGCCTATGGACCGGAAAACCAGGCGTTCAGAGAAGCCAACCTTTCCGGTAAGGAATTGACCGAATGGAAATACCAACGGTACCTGAAAGATTACCTTCGGTCGGTAGCCAGTATGGATAAGGAAATAGGAAGGGTGTTGGATTACCTGGAGGAGTCGGGCCTGGCGGAGAACACCAT
>JAWLFL010000082.1:0-16558 GCA_041685605.1 Cyclobacterium sp.
AGTGAAAGCAGGCGTACGGATTTCGAGAGACCCCTGATTTTTGGGCCTATCGGATTACAGAATTATAATGACAGAAGTACCGATTTTTTGGTTCAAGACGAGGACTTTTTCATTCATTTGCTTACGTACGAAGGGGAAACCATTTTTTCCCAGCGAGTGCCCGGCGAAATTATTTCGGATGTATTTCAGATTGATTATTATAAAAATGGAAAGCTTCAGCTGGTATTTGCCACGCGAGATTTGATTTATGCATTGGATAGGTTTGGAAACCTGCTGCCTGGCTTTCCTATTCATTTTGAAGAGGGCAGGGATATCGACTTCCTGAATGTATTGGATTACGACAACAATAAGGATTATCGGTTTTTTGTGTCCGATCAGAAAGGAAACCTATTCCTTTACTCAGGTAATGGAGCGTTATTGCCAGAATGGGAGCCCAAAACAACTAATCAAGGGGAGTTGACCGCCCCGCCAGACCACCATAGAGTTCCTGGAATGGGCGATTTTATGGTGGCCATGCATACCAATGGCAGACTAGGTTTGTACAACCGCAGGGGAGAATCGAAAACGGGTGGCCCAATCTTATTGGGAGAAAGCCTGTCCACTTCCTATGGGATAGAAGAAGGAATTTCAGAAGGGCAGGTGAAATTGGTGACCATTAACGATGCGGGAGAGGTAGTCAAAGTCAATTTTAAAGGAGAACTGACGTATCGAAACCAACTACTTCGACCGGATCGGGATACCCAATTTGAGCTAGTCAACGACCAAAATGGGGCTAATTTTGTCTGGGTAATCAAGGAATACAATAAAATAAGGGTGCTGAATTCTCAGGAGAGATTGCTCTTTGAAATGGACATACTCTCCGATAGGTTGGATTACAGGTTTTTTTCTTTTGGTCCGGATAACGCCATTTTTGTGGTTTTGGATAGGATGCAGGAATTTGCATATTTGTATAATCAACAGGGAGATCTTATAAACCAGAAACCGATTAATGTAAGTGGAGATCTTTGGATTCGCTTTTCCGGAAGCCGCAACGAATATACCCTTGTGACGGTTTATATGAACCAGCTGAATGAATATATAGTACCTTTGTAACCCCTAGTCTTTCTTTTGCAACTATGAAAAAAAGTTTTTTACTTCTGCTAAGTTTCCTGTGTGCTCAGCTTTATTTTTGTTCCTCTGCTTCCTTTGGGCAGGTATTTGATGCCGATATTTCGTACCTGCCCGACACCACCGATAACCATGATTTCAGTACTCCCTACCACACCACCTACACGTTTTTTTATCACCTGAATGAACTAAAATTCGATCCATCTATTTCCGCAGAGGCGTTGAATATGGAAGGAAGTGAAGGCCAAAATCCGGAAGCGCTGGCCGTCATGTTAAAACAGGTCTTTGACGGAAATGGCGTTTACGTACATATGAACGATGTGCCCAATACCCCTAACTATCGGGATACGGTGCGAAATGGCAAAGAGAATTACGTTTTTGACGAAATTATCCTACCGGCTGTTTATTTGGAAAAGGTTGGAAATCGCTGGCTATTTTCATCAGTTACCGTTCAGAATATTAAATCGCTGCATAAAGAAACCTACCCGTATGGTACCGATAAGTTACTGACTTTATTACCCAAGCTGGGCAGTGAGGTTTATTTTGGCCTACATCTCTGGCAGCTTTTTGGGTTGTTCTTTTTATTATTAATGGTCTTTATTAGTCACAAGCTGTTTACCTTTCTGGTAGATCGGGGACTGTTTTTTATGCTCGTCAGGGCGGGCTACGGAAAGCTTGGTAAGAAATACCTGTTGCCAGTAGCCAGAATCGTGAGCATTTACCTGATTGTTTTGTTCCTTGCTATTTTTATTCGGGTGCTCCAACTGCCCATTTCGATCGTGTCCTGGGTGACGATTTTACTTAATGCGGTAAAACCGTTTATTGTGACGGTTATCTTTTACAAGCTGGTGGATGTATTCTCCGGTTACATGGAACGGATGGCAGAGAAGACCCGGTCTACATTGGATGACCAGCTGGTGCCATTGGTACGAAAGACGCTGAAGGCATTTGTCATTGTGGTTGGGTCCCTGTTTGTGCTTAAATATGGCCTGCGAATTGACATTGTCCCATTTTTGACCGGGCTATCGATCGGAGGCCTGGCATTTGCCTTGGCAGCACAGGATACCATCAAGAACTTTTTTGGATCGGTTATGATTTTCGTAGACAAGCCATTTCAGGTAGGAGACTGGATCACCAGCGGCGACGTGGATGGTACCGTGGAGGAGGTAGGGTTTAGATCTACCCGGGTGCGGACGTTTAGAAATTCGCTAATGTATATTCCGAATGGCAAAATTGCAGATGCCACGGTTGATAATCACGGTCTTCGTAATTACCGACGATTTTACAGCACCATTACCATTACCTATGATACGCCTCCGGAATTGGTTGAAGTATTTGTGGAGGGGCTGCGAAAAATCGTTCAGAATCATCCCAAAACCAGAAAGGATTTTTACAATATCTACCTGAACAACCTTTCCGCCTACAGCCTGGATATTATGTTCTATGTGTTTTTTGAAGTGCCAAGTTGGCCCGAGGAGCTAAAGGCCAGGGAAGATTTAATCTTAGCTGCCATCCGCCTTGCTAACAAACTGGAAGTGCGCTTCGCCTTCCCTACCCAAACGTTACACATGGAAACCTTCCCTGAAAAAAAAGGGTTTACCCCTATTTATCAAGGTGAAAAGGAAGGATATCAACGAAAACTGGATCAGTTTATTAAAGGGGAAGTAAAGGGAGAACAGCCTTCTTGATAAAAGTGTTTTGGCTTAGACAATAAGCACTTCGACTCCCTTATCCTCTAACACCTGTACGTAGTGTAGGGGAAGGTCCTGGTCCACAATGATGGTATCAATGTCTTCGATATTGGCGATCTTTCCAAAGCTCTTTTTCCCGAATTTACGGCTGTCTGCCAAAACGATGGTTTTTTGAACCGATCCGATCATGATGTGATTGAGGTGGGCCTCCATCATGTTGGAGGTGGTCAGCCCAAATTCAGAATCAATGCCGTCAACACTGATGAAAAGCTTGCTACAGGCAAAATCCTTGATCATGGATGCCGCAAAATGACCCACCACCGAGCTGCTGCTTTTTCGAACTACCCCGCCCAACTGGACAATCTCAACCTGGGGATAGTCTAGCAAGGTCATACTCACGTTCAGAGCTCCCGTAAGTACGGTCAAGGGCAGGTCTTTTGGCAGCGCACGGGCAAAAGCGAGTACCGTGGTGCCCGAACCGATGATGATCGCGTCTTTTTCTCTTAGCAGTTCAGCGGCTTTTCGGGCAATGGCCCGCTTTTGTTCCACTTGTACCAGTTGTTTTTCGTAGACAGGTTTGTCATTTACATAAGGTGCTACCGGGGTAGCACTGCCGTGAGACCGGAATAGCAACCCCTTGTCCTCAAGTATTTTCAGGTCTTTCCGAACCGTCACCATGGTCACATTCATTTCTTTGCTCAGGGCGGCCACGCTTACATAACCGGCCTGATCCAACTTGTCCAAGATGTGTTTATGTCTTTCCGCTATTACCATATTAAAGCTATTTCTCATTAAAGATATAAAAAAAATTTCTTTTTGTTTCTTTTTGTTTCCTTTTATCTTACTTTAGTAGGGTAAAAGGTAGGTAATGAAAAGAAAAGATAATTTATCCAGGGTGGAAAACGCTGCTAAAGCAGCGGATATATGGGATTTAGTGATCATAGGAGGAGGGGCTTCGGGCTTAGGAGTGGCATTGGATGCATTGTCCCGGGGTCTGAACGTTTTATTATTAGAAAAATCGGATTTTGCCAAGGGGACTTCCAGTAGGAGTACTAAGTTGGTGCATGGGGGGGTCAGGTATTTGGCTCAAGGTGAGTTGGGCTTGGTATTGGAAGCCTTGAGAGAGCGGGGCAGGCTTTTAAAAAATGCGCCTCATCTGACTGCCAACCAGTCATTTGTGATTCCCTTATATACGTTCATCGACCGTTGGAAATATTCCATAGGCCTGAAAATTTACGACTGGATGGCAGGAAGCCTGAGATTGGGAAAGTCCAGTTTTGTGTCAAAAGAAGAGACTTTAAAAAAACTCCCCAGGATTCGCAAGAAGGGCTTGAGAGGCGGGATTGTTTACCAGGACGGACAGTTTGACGATGCCAGGCTTGCCTTGATGGTAGCCCGTACCTGCAACGATATGGGAGGGTGCATGGTAAATTACGCCAAGGTCAACGAATTGTGTAAAGATGATACCGGAAAAATCGAAGGGTTGACCTTCCGGGATGTGATTGAAAAGAAAAATTACCAGGTAAAAGCCCGGACTGTGATCAATGCAACGGGAGTTTTTGCCGATAAAATACTCCAGCTGGATCGGCCCGGAACGCCAAAAATGATTCAGCCCAGTCAAGGGGTTCATTTGGTTTTGGACGGCTCTTTTTTAGGATCATCGAATGCGCTGATGATTCCGGAAACCTCAGACGGAAGGGTTCTTTTTGCGGTACCCTGGCAGGGAAAGCTAGTCGTCGGCACCACGGACACCTTGCGGAAAAAGCCTAAAATGGAGCCTCAGCCACTGTCCTCCGAGATTGTTTTTATTTTGGAAACGGCCGGACAGTATTTGGAAAAGGCCCCTACCCGGGAGGATGTGCTGTCGGTGTTTGCCGGTTTACGGCCCCTGGCAGCACCTAAGGAAGGCAGTACCAAGACCAAGGAAATATCCAGAAGCCATAAGGTGATCGTTTCGGATAGCCAATTAATCACCATTACCGGAGGAAAATGGACTACGTTTCGGAAAATGGGAGAAGACACGGTAGATGCCCACTACAAGGTGCATTCATTGAAAGCCGCGGAGAGTAAGTCGGCCAATAAGCGTTTGCACGGGTATACGGATACCATGGAGGATGGTCCTCTCCAGCTATATGGCTCCGAAGCCGCAGAAATCCGACAGCTGCAGGATTCTAATCCTGACTGGGCCAAACCCATTCACGAGGATTACCCTTATACGGGGGCGGAAGTTATTTGGGCGGTACGCGAAGAAATGGCCCAAAAGGTAGAGGATTTTCTCTCTAGAAGGTGCCGGATTTTGTTGTTGGATGCTAAGGCGGCGTTGCACATGGCACCGAAAGTAGCCGCTCTGATGGCGTCAGAGCTTGGAAAAGATGAGGCCTGGATCATGTCAGAACTCGAAGATTTTTATAAATTAGCCAAGAAATATTTAATTCATAAATAAACCCAATGGAGCAGGATAACCAGTATTTGATGGCGATGGATCAGGGAACGACTAGTTCCAGGGCCATTATTTTTAATAGGAGGGGGCAGGTAATAGCCTCTGCGCAAAAGGATTTTGAACAACTATTTCCACAATCGGGATGGGTAGAGCATGACCCCAGAGAGATATGGACATCCCAGGCATCGGTAGCGACGGAGGCCATCACGCGGGCAAATATCAGTGCGCACCAAATTGCCGGTATCGGTATTACCAACCAACGAGAAACCACAATTTTATGGGACAGGGAAACCGGAGAGCCCATTTTTAATGCCATAGTATGGCAAGACAGACGGACGGCAGCCTATTGCAATTCCCTAAAGGAACAGGGCCATGCCGATTTGGTACGAGATAAAACCGGATTGATCATTGATGCGTATTTTTCCGGAACTAAAATCAAGTGGATATTGGACCATGTGGAAGGGGCCCGGGAAAAAGCGGAAAAAGGAGCAATTTGTTTTGGTACGGTGGACAGCTGGCTGGTTTGGAAAATGACCGGTGGGAAGGAACACATTACGGATATTACCAATGCCAGTAGAACCATGATTTTCAATATCCACCAAAAAGCCTGGGATGATGAATTATTGGAGCTGTTGGATATTCCGAAAGCCATTTTGCCAGAAGTGAAATCCAGTAGTGAAGTGTACGGGACCACCTCCGGAGATCTATTGTCGGCAAAGATTCCTATAGCCGGAATAGCCGGTGATCAGCAGGCCGCTTTGTTTGGTCAACTGTGCACCGAACCGGGCATGGCCAAAACCACTTACGGGACGGGATGTTTTTTGGTAATGAATACCGGGGATAAACCAGTGAAATCCAACAATCAATTGCTGACGACCGTTGCCTGGCAGGTGGGGGATCAGGTGCAGTACGCACTGGAAGGCAGTGTGTTTATAGGTGGAGCGGCTATTCAGTGGCTAAGAGATGGTATTTCTGTTTTAAAAGACGCAAAGGATAGCGAGAAAATGGCGGAGAGCCTTCCCGATAATGGAGGCGTTTACTTTGTGCCTGCGCTTACGGGATTGGGAGCTCCCTACTGGGATCAGGATGCACGCGGTTCCTTTTTTGGAATAACCCGCGGTACCACCCGTGCGCACATGGTACGGGCTGGATTAGAAGCCATAGCCTATCAGGTGTACGATGTGTTAAAGGCGATGGAAAAAGATGCGGGTGAAGATGCCAAAGAAATGCGTGTAGATGGCGGCGCTACCGCCAATAATTTTTTAATGCAGTTCCAGGCAGACCTTACCCAATGTACCATCAAAAGACCTGAAATTCTTGAAACCACAGCCCTGGGAGCCGCTTATCTCGCCGGCTTGGCGGTTGGATATTGGAAGGATATGAACGAAATAAACGCATTGTGGAAGGCCGACGAGTCGTTTACCCCCCAACAGGATAAGGCTTCCATGGATAAAAACCTGGAATACTGGCACAAGGCAGTAGGAAGAACTCTTAATTGGTTAACGGACTGATAGCGATGAACGTATTTGCAGCTGAATTTGTCGGAACGTCCCTTCTTCTAGCCATGGGCTCAGGAGTGGTGGCAAACGTAGTGTTAAATAAGACCAAGGGGTTTGATTCCGGATGGATTGTCATCACCACCGCCTGGGCCCTGGGGGTATTTATCGGAGTAGTGGTGGCAGGCCCCTACAGTGGTGCCCATTTAAATCCTGCAGTAAGCATTGGTCTGGCAATAGCCGGTGATTTCGAGTGGAATCAGGTGCCCAAATACGTACTGGCGCAGGTGCTCGGAGCCATGTTTGGTTCCGGTATTTCCTGGCTGGTATATAAAGACCATTTTGATGTCACGGAAGACCCTGGGCTGAAATTTGCGCCTTTTGGTACGGTGCCGGCTATTCGCAATCTGCCCTCCAATCTGATATCGGAAATCGTAGGTACTTCTGTGTTAATCATTGTGATCCTTTATTCCACCGGTCCCGTATTGCAGGATGGCAAAGACACTCCTATTGGATTAGGTTCATTGGGTGCCCTGCCCGTAGCATTTTTGGTGTGGGTCATTGGTCTCTCGCTGGGCGGTACCACCGGCTATGCGATCAATCCCGCCCGGGACCTGGGGCCCAGGATTATGCATCAATTGCTACCCATTAAAGGGAAGGGAAGCTCCGACTGGGCTTACAGCTGGGTACCGATAGCGGGCCCGATTCTGGGTGCTGCCCTTGCAGCTGGTATCTACCTGCTGTTGGGAGTGGGCGGAATGGTCTGAGCCTAATAACTTCTGCCCAATATTTGAATCCGGTGGGAATCCAGTTTTATGAATATAAAAAGAAGGAGGGTGAAAGACCATAGCGAAGAGCCTCCATAACTAAAAAATGGTAACGGAATACCAACCACGGGAAACAAGCCGATGGTCATGGCGATGTTGATGGAAAAATGAAAAAATAATAAGCCTATTACGCAGTAGCCGTAAATCCTGGAAAAGCGAGTTTTCTGCCGCTCGGCCAGGAATACAAGTCTGAGTAGCAGGGCAACAAAAAGGGAAATCATGACCAGGCTCCCTATCCAGCCAAATTCTTCTCCGAGTGTACAGAAAATGAAATCGGTATGTTGTTCGGGCACAAAGTCAAATTTCGTTTGAGTGCCCTCCAGATAGCCTTTTCCTAGCAATCCTCCCGAACCAATGGCGATTTTAGATTGGGTAACATTCCAGCCGACTCCCAGGGGATCTACATTCGGGTCAAAGAGCACCATGATTCGGTTTTGCTGATGGGAAGGTAATTTTTCCACTACCCGATCCAGGCTATAGGCATAGGTCGCCATCAAAACGCCCAGAAAAAAAATACCCAGTAGATTTTTCCAGGATTTTTTACTGGCCAGCACCAATAGCACTACTATCACCGCCAACCCTCCAAAAAGGTACCAGTTATTGTTTATCGTTAGGGTAAGAATGGAAAGGCCAATAAGGCCCAGCGAAAAAACATAGTATTTTTGGGGCATTCCCTCGCGGTACAGCATGATGAAAAACGAACTATAGACCATCGCGGTACCGGTATCGGGTTGCAGCATGATTAGGGCAACAGGAAGCAGAATGATGCCCATGGCCTTGGCCTGATGACTCCATTTTCCCAGATCAAAAGTCGGATTTTCCATAAGTTTAGCAAGTGCCAACGCCGTCGCGAACTTTGTAAATTCGGCGGGTTGGATCCGAAAAATCCCCAGTTCAAACCAGGCCCGCTGTCCGTTTATTTCCTTACCTATAAATGGGGTTAAAAACAAAATGATGATAAAAATCAGGTATAACACCAGGCTTAAGTTCTGAAATAGCCGGTAATCTGCCACCATTATCAACGTGATCAATACCACCGCAGTCCCTATCCAAATCAACTGTTTTCCCGAATTGATGGAAAAATCGAAAATAGAAGTGTTGTTCTGCCCGTCGTAAACGGCTGCGTAGATATTCAGCCAACCTACCAACACCAGGGCAAAATACAGACCGATGGTTATCCAGTCTATTTTGTGGAAATATGTATCTTTTTGTCTCAATTAATAAATGAATTCACCCGTTAACACATATTCCTCCAATAGGGGCCTGTTGATTTCCCGGGTCAGGTATTTCTCTATAAGCAAGCTGGCGGTACTTGCCGCGGCCCGTCCCCCCCATCCGGCATTTTCCACATATACGGCAATCGCAATTTTGGGGTCCTCTTTGGGGGCGAAGGCGATGAAGACGGAATGGTCCTCTCCTGCGGGGTTTTGGGCAGTACCCGTTTTTCCGGCTATGGCGATGTCATCCATAATGGCTCTTGCCGCCGTTCCCGATAAGGCGGCGGCCATAGCATCCTGAACCATGTCAAAATGCACCGAATCGATACCGGTGTATCTTTTGGTTTTAAATCTATCCGGAATTCTGGAGGGTTCACCATTGATCGCTTTGATAAGGTGGGGGGTATAGTAATATCCCTTATTGGCAAATATGGCAGCCAGATTTGCCATTTGAAGGGGAGTAACCAGCATCTCGCCCTGTCCGATGGAGAGCGAATAGATAGTGGAATATTTCCAGCGTTTTTCCCCATATATCCGGTCGTATAGCTGGCTGGAGGGGATAGAGCCCCCTTTTTCCCCATGCAAATCGATTCCCAGGCGATCCCCAAGTCCAAATTTCAAGACTGACTCCCTCCAAGAATCTAATCCTATCTGCGTGTCGGTATAGGTATTTTGGGATACTTCGCGATTGATAATTTGCCGAAAAGCCTGGTGGTAGTAAGGGTTGCAGGAGTTGCGGATAGCACCGAAAAGGTTTACCGGACTCGGATGGTTATGGCAATTCACCAAAGATCGGTTACAGGCAAAGGTAGTGTTGGGGGTAAGTATGCCCTCCTGCAATCCGATCAGGGATTGTACAATTTTGAAAATGGAACCAGGAGGGTACATGGCCATGATGGGCCTGTTAAACAGCGGTTTTTCGGGGTCAAGATTTAGCCTTTGGTAATTTTCTCCAAACTTGGCTCCCGTGAGAATATTGGGGTCGTAAACCGGGGCAGAAATCATGGTCAGAATTTCTCCCGATCTTGGTTCAATGGCTACGACCGAACCTCGTTTACCCCTCATGAGTTTTTCTCCGTACACTTGTAGCTCTAGGTCCAGCGTGGCCTGGAGGTTTTCCCCGGCGATGGATAGGGTGTCGAGATCCCCATTTTTAAAGGCACCCTTATCGATACCTCTGACATTCACCAATTTATATTTGGCCCCTTTTTTTCCCCGAAGGTCTGGTTCGTAATAAGACTCAATGCCACTTAAGCCTACGTAGTCCCCCTGGGTGTAATACCCGGAACTATCACGGGCCAGCTGAGGAGTATTGATTTCTCCGATGTAGCCCAGGGCATTGGATGCGGCAGATTGTGGATAGGCCCGCACAGATCGTGTCATGACAAACAGCCCTTTATAATCAATGAGAAAATCTTGAACCCGTGCAAACTCTTCATTTGAAATTTGCTTGATCAAAGGCGAGGGTTTTACCCAGGAATAATTTTTAGCGGCGTTAAAATTGGTTACCAATGACTGCTTTTCAATGCCAAAAAGATCGCAAAACCGGGCGGTATCCTGCAGGTGAAATTCCCTGGGAATGACCATCAGATCAAAAACCGGGTCATTAAAAACCAAAAGGGAATTGTTTCGATCATAGACCAAGCCCCGGTACGGGTGATCCACAACGCGTTGAATGGCATTTCGTTCGGCCTTTCTCAGGTAACTGTCATCGGTGACCTGAATTAAAAATAATTTCCCCAAAAGTACGAACGCTATCAGCCCAATAGTGACCGCAACTACCAACGACCTGCCTGTATACATTTAAATTACCCTTTCTTTTTTATAAAATAGTGCCTGCACAATGGCACCGACAATAAAAGTAAATGCCGTGCTACTTAGTACTCTTATAACGAGAGGTAAGTACAATTCTGTTCCTAGACTGTCGATATAAAAAAATAATAGATGATGTAGGAGTAAAAGCGGCAGGCTGTAAAAAATAAACCAACCCATACCCATGTTCAAAAAGGTAGGAGGGACGTTGTCATCGTATCCTCCTGTCGGAGTATTTACCTTTATCCATGGATTCCGAATAAATCCCAAAAACACAGCACTGGCAGCATGCATTCCAAGGCTATCGTAGAATAAGTCGATCAATAGCCCCATACAAAAGCCAATGAGCATCAAAGGAATGGTAGGCATTTCGTGTGGAAGGCTTAAAATGAAAAAGGCGTAGAGGAAACAAAAGGCGTATCCAAACAATACCAAATCCTTCAAGATAAAAATCTGAACCAGAAAATATAAAATAAAACTAAAGCTATATTTAAAAATTTTACCTGTGCTCATGGTTGCGGATTTATACTTTCGGTTTCCAAACTATCCAACTCCTCCCGAAGGTCGTTTTCTACCAGGTAAACAAAATTCAAAGTGCTGAAATCCGCACTCAGGCTAATGGTTATGTCCAGGTAGTTGGTTTCGCTTCCCGGATTGGCTTCTTTGACCCTCCCGATGGAAATTCCTTCTGGAAAAACGGCATTGTACCCCGAGGTGACGATCTCCTGGCCTGGAACTACCTCTACATGGCGTGGCACATACAGTAGTTTGGCTTCGTCCGATTTCCTTCCATCCCATTTGGTTGACCCGATGACCTCAGTGTCTTTAATTTTGGAGGAAATCAACAGGTCGGTATGTAATAATGAGATTACCGAGGAAAAATGATTGCTGGTACCTTTCACCCTACCAATCACTCCTTGCCCATTAAAAACCCCCATTCCTTCTTTGATCCCATGAAGAGAACCCTTATTTAAAGTCAGGTAATTTTGACTTTGATGAATGGAATTATTGATCACCCTTGCCGACCAGAATTCAAAAGAATTGGCCAGGGTACTATCCAATGTTATTTCCGTGGAGTCCTTAACCGGGGTTAATTCATCCAGGCGATTGAGTAGAGAAGCGTTTTTTTCAGCCAGCGATCGATTTACGGAATACAAGGAAAAATAGGACATAAAGTTGGTTTTAACCGACAGTATACTTCCGGTCAGCTTATTGCTGCTGTTAAAAAAAACCGCTCCCTGGGGTGAATTATGGGTAAAAACGATCCCTACTGCCAACAACTCCAGGACAAGAAAAAGAATGAGTGCCCTTAGTCTGTATAAAAATAAAAATATTTGCTGCATTCTATTTTTACGTCATGAGTACTGTTCTGAAATTATTGATGTTTTTTAATGCATTTCCGGTGCCTCTAACCACGGCTCTGAGCGGGTCTTCCGCTATGTGAATCGGCAATTTCGTCTTTTGATGCAACCTTCGGTCCAGGCCTTTGAGTAACGCGCCGCCACCGGTAAGGTGAATGCCATTATCGTAAATGTCAGCTGATAATTCGGGTGGGGCTATTTCCAGTGCCTTGAGCACCGCTTCCTCAATTTTGGATACCGATTTATCCAACGCAAAGGCTATTTCAGAATAAGAAACCTTGATTACTTTGGGAATTCCCGTCATCAAGTCCCTGCCTCGAATTTCATAATCTTCCGGCGCATCGTCCAACTCCGTTAGTGCCGACCCGATGGCAATTTTCACCTTCTCCGCAGACCTTTCTCCGATCAATAAATTATGCTGCCGTCGCATGTAATCCAAGATGTCTTTGGTGAAGGTGTCACCTGCCACCCTAATAGATTGGTCCGCAACAATCCCTGATAATGCTATTAAGGCAATTTCGGTGGTTCCCCCTCCAATATCCACGATCATGGATCCCATGGGTTTTTCTATGTCTATTCCAATACCTATGGCTGCAGCGATAGGTTCGTAAATCATATAGACTTCCTTGCCTCCGGCATGCTCGGCAGAATCCCGTACCGCTCTTTTCTCAACCTCTGTAATTCCGGAAGGTATGCAAATGACCATTCGGTGCGATTGGGGAAACATACCCTTATTGTGTCCGGGAATCATTTTAATCAGTCCCCGGATCATTTGCTCGGCGGCGTAAAAGTCGGCAATTACACCGTCTTTTAGCGGGCGAATGGTTTTGATATTTTCATGCGTTTTTTCATGCATGTTCATGGCCTCTTTACCCACTGCCAACACCTTATTGTTGGTTTTGTCTATGGCGATAATGGACGGTTCGTCCACCACGATTTTTTCTTTATGAATAATAAGTGTATTGGCTGTCCCCAAATCAATGGCAATGTCACTGGAAAAAAAGTCAAATAATCCCATCTTGGTCTTTTCTAAATTAAATGATTATTGTTCCTTTAAAGGTAGCATATTTCAGCCCTTTAAAAGAACGGGTGCCTGCAAAAATAGTATCTTATTTCGGATTTATTCCTTAATGGATTCCCCGATTTATTCTTAGTTGCCGCAAAACCAAAAAAAGTCCGGAAGCATGTGCGCATGCTCCGGGAATTTTCTTCGTTTTCTAGTTATCTAAATGCAATTTACCGGAGACGTCCACAAATCAATGTTTGAAGTGCCTGATACCTGTCATCACCATGCTCATGCCGTGTGCGTCACAGTACGCAATACTATCCTTGTCTTTTATCGACCCACCGGGCTGCACTACCGCACGAATACCTGCCTGATCCGCTATCTCCACGCAATCAGGGAAGGGGAAAAAAGCATCCGATGCCATCACGGCTTCTTTCAGATCAAACCCGAAAGCCCTGGCTTTTTCGATGGCCTGTTTCAAGGCATCCACCCGACTGGTTTGTCCTACTCCGCTGGAAAACAGCTGGTCTTTATTACTCAAGACGATGGTATTGGATTTGGTATGCTTGCAAATTTTCAAAGAAAAGACCAAGGCATCCGTTTCATCGGCAGTTGGAGTTTTTTTTGTGGCCAGTTGAAATTCGGATTTGCTTTCTGTCTTCAAATCCTTGTCTTGCTGCACATAGCCATTTAATAAGGTCTTTATCTGGTCGGTTCCTTGCAGTTTTATTTTTTGCTTTAAAAGAATGCGATTTTTTTTACCCTTTAATACCTTCAAAGCATCTTCGTCAAATGCCGGTGCAATCAGCACTTCAAAGAACAGACCATGCATGGCTTCTGCCGCCGGCAGGTCTACGGGTTGGTTGGTAATCAAAACCCCGCCGAATGCAGAAAGGGTGTCTGCAGCAAAAGCCTTTTCGTACGCCTCTTTGACCGTTTGACCGAGTGCCACACCGCAGGCATTGGTATGCTTGAGAATGGCAAAGGCAGTTTCCCCCTGAAATTCTTCGATCAAAGCTACCGCTGCATCCACATCCACCAGGTTGTTGTACGATAATTCCTTGCCATTTAACTGCTCAAATAAATCTTCCAGATTTCCATAAAAATGAGCGTTTTGATGTGGATTTTCCCCATAGCGTAGTTGCTTGGATTTGTCTTCACTGATTTTCAGCGCAGGGATACTTTCTTCCCGGTTGAAATAATGGAAGATTTGCGTGTCATAGTGGGAGGAAACATGGAATGCCCGGGCAGCGAAATACCTGCGATCACTACTTGTGAGCGACCCGTTCTGAGCCCTTAGCTTTTCTTCCAGGTCACCATATTGATCCCGGGAGGCAATGATCGTTACATCTTGAAAGTTTTTAGCCGCCGCCCGGATCAATGCAATGCCTCCAATATCTATCTTTTCGATAATGGCTGCCTCAGACGCTCCGGAAGTGACGGTTTCTTCAAAGGGGTAAAGGTCTACAATGACCAGGTCAATGGCGGGAATAGCGTATTCTTCGGCCTGCGCAAGATCTTCTTCGTTGGCTCTGCGGTGCAGGATCCCTCCAAAAATTTTGGGATGAAGCGTTTTTACCCGGCCGCCAAAAATGGAGGGGTATCCCGTTAGTTCTTCGACGGGAATTACTTCGACACCTTGATCCTGAATGAATTTTTGAGTCCCTCCGGTGGAATAAATCTTGACACCATTTTCCTTCAAAAGGCTAATAATGGGTTCAAGGTTATCTTTATAATAAACAGATATGAGCGCAGATTGTATTTTTTTTTCAGCCATTAGGTATGTTATTTTTTTTGTTTTCCGTTTTTGGTAGTCGATGCATTTGCAGGATCCCTATAAATCGGAAATATCGTTGGTGATTTTGATTTAAAATTTCTTTTAAGGAGGCAAAGGTAGGAAAATCAAGGCATTAAATCAGGCTTTCGATCACATTTGGATAGTATTTGTGTTCCAGTCCGTGAACTTTATCGGCGATCCGTTCGGGACTATCCTCTTTGTCAATGGCAACAGCCGCTTGAAAAATAATCTTTCCCTCATCATAATTTTCGTTCACCAAATGGATGGTAATTCCGGTTTCCTCATCTCCGGCATTTTTGACAGCTTCGTGAACTCGCATCCCGTACATTCCTTTACCCCCGTAGTTGGGAAGTAAGGCAGGATGTATGTTGATCATTTTGTCCGGAAACATCCGAATCAAGTCCACGGGGATTTGAAGCAAAAACCCTGCAAGTATCACAAAGTCAACCTTGTATTTAACCAACTCTGCAGCTACTGCTCCATTTTCCAGCTCGGATTTCGAAAAAATCAGGGTAGGGACATTGAATTTTTTCGCTCTTTCCAGTACCCATGCATTTTTTTTATTGGAAGCGACCAATACAATTTTCCCTTTTTGGGAGGCCTGGAAATATTCCATGATTTTTTGGGCGTTGGTGCCGCTTCCTGAAGCGAGAATGGCAAGGTTTTTCAAGATCTGCTAAATTTAATTAGGTGATAAAAGGATATGTAAAAAAAGAATGGCTAATGCGCAATGGAACCCAGCTGGATTTATTCAGCAGGAAAATGGACGGCTACTTCCGGGTGCATGGTGTAAAAACGAAATTGAGAACCATCATGAACCAGGATCCCGCTAGACTTATTATCCCCCATGATGGGGTTCTGAGGATATTTGGTCCATTTAACCAGGTCTTTGGAGACGGCTACATTCATGGTCCAGTCACTCCAGTCTTCCAGGGAAGTGCCGTGGTAATACGCATAATAATGATCTTTGTATTTAATCACCTGGTTTACAGCTACCCCATATTGATCGTAGGGCTCAGGCCCCATGTGGATCACAGGATCATCCTGTACATTGGTCCAGGTATTCAGATCCTCTGAAGTAGCCAGCCAGATTCCCTGATCGTTCCGTTCGTAAAAAAGGTACCAGGTTCCGTTTTCCACGCATACGGTAGGGGTGCCATAGGGACCTTCACTCAATGGGGATCCGTCCACCTGGCGAATATCCAGGTCTCCCTGGTTTTCCCAGTGTATTTTGTCGGTAGATGTCAGCATTTTCGCGATGTCGTTTTTCCCCTCGGCAAACATGTAGTACTTACCGTCCTGGTTCCACACCATCATGTCCTCCACCCAGCTTTCCTTGAAAATGGGATTACCTTCGTGCCGGTTCCATTGAAAACCGTCTTCGGAATGAGCGTAACCAAGCTTCAGGATGGTATTCTCCTCGTAATCTTCAAATCCCGTGTACCACAGATGATACCCGTCAGCTTCTTTTAATATAAAACCCCGTTCCCTAATCCGTCGGTCCCAGGTATTTTCTCCGGTACCACTAAAGAGGGGGTTTTCGGGGTGGGGAGTGAATTCGATAATTTCTTTGGGAAAAGGTAAATTATCCTCGGTTTCACTACTTTCTTGGGTAGTGGAATTAGACTGGCAAGCTCCAACCAGGGAACAAACCAAAAGTGCCAGGAACTGCATCAACGTGTTTTTCATACCTCAATATAACGCAATTAATAGAAAAGATTAAAGAAAGCCCATGCTAAGAATCCCGGTAAGCATCAGGATTTTGGAAAACGTACTTAATTCGGTGAAATGCGCTTTCCTGTC
>JAWLFL010000083.1:0-10597 GCA_041685605.1 Cyclobacterium sp.
GTTTTCTCTTAACAATTAAAAAGATAAGAAAAATATTCCAACCTACGCCTGCTTGCCCCTGAAACTTGAATTTTCTTAGAAGAAGGAAATGATTTCAAGGCAGTAGGAGCTCCTTAGTCTATTTTATCCCACTCTTCTGTATTATCAATATTCAGGGTATCCGAATTAAAGGTAGGATCCAATCCTTTTTTCCGTTGCTCCACGTAATCCCGCAAGGCATCCATGGCCGGTTTCCGCAATAGAAAAATGGCGATGATGTTTAACCAGGCCATCATCCCTACGCCGATATCTCCCAGGGTCCAGGCCAGCGCGGCCGTTCGGATGGTGCCGTAGAAGGTGGCAATCAAAATCAATGCCCTCAATAAAAACAAGGGCCATTTACGGTTCTCGTCCCCCTGAAGGAAACTCAAATTGGTCTCCGCAATGTAGTAATAAGCCATGATGGTGGTAAAGGCAAAAAACATCAGGGAAATTGCAATAAATCCGGGGCCCATATTGGGAAAATGTTCGCTGATGGCAAACTGCGTGAATTCCGGGCCGATGGGTACACCAGGTAAGTTTTCGATGATAAAACCACCTTCCGGGTTGATAACATTATATTGGCCGGTAAAAAGAATCATAAATGCAGTGGCCGTACAGATAAATAAGGTATCCACATACACCGAAAAAGCCTGAACCAAACCCTGCTTGACGGGGTGACTCACTTCTGCAGCAGCAGCGGCATGTGGTGCCGTTCCCTGTCCTGCCTCGTTGCTGTAAATTCCTCTTTTGATTCCCCAGGAAATGGCCATTCCGAAAATTCCTCCGAAGGTGGCGTCCATATTGAAAGCAGAACTAATAATTAATTTGATAACTCCGGGAATCTCGCTGATGTTTAATATCATAATGATGACGGCCATAAGAATGTAGGCGGCCGCCATAAAAGGGACCACAATCTGAGCCACCTTACCGATTCTTTTTACACCTCCAAAAATAATCAATGCCAGAAAAAAACAAATCACCAAACCGGTAATCCAAGTGGGTATCTGAAACGCATTTTCTACGCTGAGTGCGATGCTATTGCTTTGCACGCCGG
This sequence comes from Cyclobacterium sp., assembly GCA_041685605.1. Classification (GTDB taxonomy): domain Bacteria; phylum Bacteroidota; class Bacteroidia; order Cytophagales; family Cyclobacteriaceae; genus Cyclobacterium. Next base: position 1,076 of record JAWLFL010000083.1, read on the forward strand.
GTAAGAAAAAAGCAGTACTCAAGATGGTGGCAAAGGCAAAAAGTACTGCATACCATCTAATTCCCAGTCCCTTTTGTATATAGAAGGCAGGGCCACCCCGGTATTGACCCCCTTTAATTTCCTTAAACATTTGTCCAAGCGTGGCTTCAATAAAAGCGGATGCACTGCCCAGAAAGGCAATGATCCACATCCAGAAGATTGCTCCCGGCCCACCCATCGCAATGGCGGTAGCCACACCCGCAATATTTCCGGTGCCCACGCGCCCGGAGATCGCAATGGCAAACGCCTGAAAGGACGTAACCCCTTTATCGGAGGATTCTCCACCGAAAAGAAGCCGGATCATTTCACGGAAGTACCGTATTTGGAGAAATCTGGTGATGATGGAAAAATAAATCCCTGCACCTAAACAAAGGATAATCAGGGCATTACTCCAAATAATATCATTGATGGCGTAAATAATAGATTCCATAGAACAGAAAAGGTTGGCTTCGGTCGATTGGTTTACTGCCCACAAAGAAAGCCAAAATATGTTTACATTTGATTTTGACGTTAAAAATTATCTGACTTTACCCAATAAATCTTATTTTTTTTAATAAAGTGTACGATTTGAATCCAGGTTCTTTCTGAGGCAGGAAATGCGTTGAAAAGGGTGGCCCCTAATAGGACGGATTTTTACGCTTCATGCGGGCCTTGGCAAAAAGGGCAAGGGTGGTATTCCGTAAATTCCTTACATTTGTGCCGAAAGGGACGTTGAGAGCCAAAAGAAACCGCATACCCCATGAAAGAATTAGGATTGATCAGTACCCTGAGCATAAACCGCTTTACCGATAATGGTGCTTATTTGCAGCTAAGCGATACCGGTGAAGTGTTGATTCCCAAGCGCTACCTGAAAGGGGATGAAAAAGAAGGGGATTTGCTGGAGGTTTTCGTCTATACCGATAGCGAAGATCGACCCGTAGCCGTCACCGATCGACCGGTAGCTTTGCTGGACGAGTTTGCCATGATGGAAGTTAAAGATGTAACGCCCATCGGAGCATTTTTAGATTGGGGACTGGAAAAGGACCTCTTTCTTCCTAATTCTGAAATGCGCCAAAAGGTTGATAAAGGAGATAAGGTGTTGACCATCGTTTGCCTGGATCACCGAACCAACCGGCTGATAGGAGTTACTAAATACGAAGATTTTATATTGTCAGACACCAGCTTATTTAAGGAAGGGCAGGAAGTGCAGGCGTTGGTGTTTGACAAGACGGACCTGGGATTTAAAGTGTTGATAGCTGGTTTTTACGAAGGACTGATGTACGAAAATGAAGTCTTTCAGCACCTGGAAATCGGACAAACCGTCACTGCCTTTATTAAGAAGATCCGGGAAGATAACAAAATGGACGTGCAATTGACCCCCATCGGCCGGCAGAAGTACGAAGATGGGGCCGATTTTATTCTTGCCAAAGTTAAGGAAACCGGTTTTTTGCCGCTTTCGGATAAATCTGAGCCTGATCGCATTCGGGAGCATCTGGGAATGAGTAAAAAACAGTTTAAGCAGTGCATCGGGCAGCTCTATAAAAAGAAAAAAATTGTCATCAGGGAAGATGGAATTTACTTACCCTGAGAGGAGCCGATGGCTATTTTTCGGCAATGATTCCGTTGATTCGCCTATTTTCACAGAAAATCCGTTATTTTTACGTCTAGTCTGGGATAACCGATCTTGATAAGACCAGCATTAAAGTATAGGTTCCTTGTAGAGGATTCAAAATTAACGTTCATTTGAGTAACACATACTATGGATAAGAAAACCGAAAACTTTTTAGGTATAGATGTGGGGGGTACCCATGTAAAAATTGGCCTGGTCAATACCAAAGGCAAAATTCTTCAGTTTGCCAAGGAACCAACGGCTTCGCTACGGAGTCATGAATTGGGCTTTAATCTTGCCTTTGTAGAAGTGGTGGGGAACTACCTCCGCCAATTTCCGGAGGTCCGGCATGTGGGCATCGGCCTGCCTGGATTGGTAAGTAAAGATCGGACCACCACGCTGGAAATCCCGGCCATTTCTGAGTTAAATGGGTTTGATTTGAAAAATGCACTGCTTGATAAATACCCGGATATTATTTTTCATCTGGAAAATGATGCCAGTGCGGCGGCAGTGGGCGAATTGCATTTCGGCACAGGGAATACCCCTCAAAACTATCTTTTTATTACACTGGGAACAGGTATCGGAAGTGCCTTGATTCTGGATGGAGCCGTTTTTAAAGGGGTCAGAGGAAATGCCATGGAAATGGGACACATGCTATCCAGGGGAAATAGTCGCCTCGAACCCCTGATAGGTCGAAACGGAATTCTGAAAATCGCCGGTAGCTTGCTGGAAAAGTACCCGGAGGAAGCTGGTAAACTAGCTTCTCAGGAACTGGGCATGCACGTATTGGTAGGGGCTTCGTCTGATGGAAATCCAATTGCCTTAAAAACCTTTTCCGAAGTAGGAGAAATTCTAGGGGAAGCCATTGTATCGACCATACGCATCCTGGACGTGAACGAAATCTACTTTGGAGGGGGTATCTCTGCCGCCTTGTCCTACATCATGCCCTCCATGGATAAAACGATTCGCCAATACCTAAGTCCCTATTACCTGTCTGATATTAAGATGCAACGGGCCACGCTGGAAAACGATGCCGGTACCTTGGGGGCTGCTGCCCTGTGTTTTATGGATTAAGACGCGTAATGGTTACTTCACTTACCTTACTGATCGCATTCAATCGAAAAAGAACCTTCAGCGGTTCTTTTTCTTGTTTCCCCTCGCAATTATCCGAAGGTTCCAGAAAGTAAATGAAGAAGCTCTGGCTTTTATCGATCAGTTCCACCCGGTCGGGCCTGCCAAACGTCTTAATAATTTCCTGGTTGTAACTAGCTAAAAAACTGTTTTTAATCGAACGCAATTCTTCCACATCCTGGATGCGCAGCCCAAGACAGCCGTTCCGGTCCTTTTTCCAATTTGACATATTTAGGGTGCCGGTATCTAGTTTTCCGGTACAGGAAAGCAGGGAGAACAATAAAAAGATAGAAAAAAGGACGTTGAGAAATTTATGTTTCATGTACAGGAGCGTGGATAATCGTTTTTTGAAACCCAAATTTACCGGGAATGTTTGATTTTGCCCCGGGATTTGGGTACTAATTCCCATTTTCTATTTTTACTTCACAGTAATGGGCCGGTAGGGGCTGAGCGGGTAGGTTTTGCCGTTGTAATTCATTTCCACGGCCCGGTCCGATTCTGACCGGGTGATGGCTCCGTTTTCCAATTGAAATACGAAGAAGCAACTTTGATCAAAGGTGACCTCTGGCTCACCGTCTCCATCCAAATCCATTGCTTTTCCTTCACCTCCTGCAATTTCCTTTCCGATATAGAAATTTTCCCCAACCCTTGCAAAGGGAGTTTCAAAGCCCTCTTTGGTCCATCGAAATCCCTCCTTTAACCGATCTGCCTCCATTTCCCCTGCTTTTTTGGGATAAACCAGCAGATCAACTGTTGCTTCGGGCGTTTCAAATCGGATGGGTTTGAGCCATCCGTAGGTACTCTGAATGGAGGCGGCGGTGGTATCCAGTTCCGCAGTCTCATTAAGACTGATAAAGTACTGTCGATCTCCCAGGGTACTGTATCCGGTATGCACCTGGTCAGCCGAAATGTTGGTTTGCAGCGACCTGCCGTCATTTTCCAACAACGGAACGGTCAAGCCAAAGGGTAGCTTTTGAGCACTTTTCAGCCGGGTTACCAATAAATCCGGTGTCAGTACAAATTCCTGACTAAAAAATGGTCCCCCTCTTCCGGTAACATAGCTGTAATGGATGGTGAATTTTACCAATAAGGGATGGACAAAATGAATTTCAGCTTCTCCCTGGTAGTTGGCAGGCAGATCCGCTATGCGTACCCAATGGCCTTTTTCCATCCATTCTGGTCCAAAAGAAATTCCCGATTGAGGCCGGTAATGATCCACTTTGTCCCCACTTCCAGTTACCAAATCTACGGTTTGCCCCCTTTCTAAATCGTGCTCTCCATCAGCGGGGCCAAGGCGGCCATCCCAGCCCTCTTTGATCATCCGAACCGTCCCCAAGGGTGTCCAGCTTAAGCCATATTTGGGTACACTGGCCCCGCGTAAATTGACCATTACCTGAAAGCCCCCGGCATTCGCAAAAAAGGCTCCAAATCGATCGTCCGTTTCAAAGGCATATCCTCCTGTCTCTGCGGGGGCAGGTACTTCCGGTATTTGGGACTGTCGGGTGAGATAGGCCTCGGCCAGGTGTTGTACGATCGCACCCGTATAATTTCCCCATTGGCTGGCGGGCTGGTAACCGATACGCTCACCTGGTTCAAAATGATTTTTTGTGATGAAAAACGAACCCATCCAGGGAGTATCGGTTCGCTGCCATCTCAATATGCTTTTAAACGCCAGGTTAGCTGCTCGCCGGTATTGCCCCGCCAGCCGTTCATTCCCTTGCTTCCAGGCATCTTCGGCCATCGCTTCAAAAGCCAGTTGATAGAGTACATCATTAAAAATATGGTTATCTGTTCGGCCATTGGGAGGGGCCTGCCCATCCGGAGCCTGCATAAAAAGGCTGGTACGGGTACCTCTTCTTACTGCTGAAAGCATCTCACCTGAGGAGGGACCATCGTATGCTTCCAAGGCCAGGCCAATCAGGTTTCCCCTTCCCACGGCTTCCACCGCCAGGGACTGTGGATCGCTACTCCAATCCTGGTATAGGTTCCACCGGTCATTTACAATTCGAATCCGCTGGCTGTACTGATTCCAGGCGGTTTCAATAAATTCGGTGGCATACTTTTTTTCGCTTAACCCCTTCATCGCCCGACTCCATTCGCCTTTCATGGCATAGGTGCGCCAATTGTTGATTCGGCCGTCGAAATTCTGCATGACCTCGGCCAAAGGAGTTTCCATTCTCCTTTTCCACTCCTCATACTGCTCCTCCGAAATATGATTCTTGTAAAGATCCAATGCATGAGTAAGCGGACTGATAAAAAACTCCCCGTGCTCATCGGGGATGGATTTCGTGCCTTTTGAAAAGTCCAGGGTGCTGTGCTCCATGGCTTTAATTCCAGCTTCCTTTAGCTCCAATCCCGCTCCGGCATCGAGCAAAACACCCACGGCAAAAGCAAAATAGGGGGTAGCGTACTGATGTTCGCGGTCCAGGTAAGGATCAATAATAGCTCCCACTTCATTTTGCTGCCGGGCCATGACCTGGCAGGTCGCCGCGATTACCTCCAGCATTTCTGTTTTATCCAGTTTACTTTCTTCCCATCCAGGAGCAGTCAGTTGAAAAGGAAGGTGCTGGGGTTCTTGCGCAAGGCCCTGGTTTGGTACCTGAAAACTTAGAAAACCAAATAAAAGGAGGCAAATTCGATTGAGAATCGGAAAACGGAGCGAAGTTATAGTCATGGTTTTTTTGGGTTATTCTGATAATTCGTACGTGATGATTTCTTCTTTTCCCTGATAGCTTACCTGAAGGCTTATTGTCTTTGAACCGATGGGAGGGTTCTCTAGAATGGTCACGTCAACTTCAGGTACTTCCTTCTGATAGGGAATAAGCAGCGTGACCAAACGCTCTCCATCGGATCCCTCAGTTAAATTCTTTCTAAAAGAAAGTGCCGGACGCGGTTCTTTTTTGGTGTAAACAAAGGATACCTGACCTTCCGCTTCTTCCAGGGTAACCCCGTCCTGAGCCTGGGATTGAAGGGAGAGGTTATAGCCATCCGGGAATTGTGTGGATGCCTTCAAGTTTCCTTTATCCAGTTTGACCGGCCCTGGGGCCAATTGGAAATTCAGGTCCAGAATACCACTAAAATCACCAATTGCCTCATCAATAAGTATAAAAAAGGAATGATCAAAAAAGATCACTGCCCTCCGGTGGGCCAGGCCTTCGTAGTTTTGGTTTTCTACCACCAAAAGATCGTGATGCTCTCCAGGTTGCCACAGCAGTAGCCGGGGTTCATAGGCGATGTTTTCACCATTGAGGGTAAGGGTTTGATGCACCTTGCTTTGCCGAAACCAGGCCCTGCCTTCCGGATCACCACTGTAGATAAAACTTCCCGAGTCGGGCGTGAGGTTTCTTCCGCCAGCGTACAATTCAAACGTTCCGTTATCCGGTTGGCTGTGACCGCCTCCATTGGGCCCACATTTTAGCACCAAACAAATGGCTTCCGGATCCCAACTGCTTCGCATGGAGTAAAGCCCGCTGTGAGGATAGGCAAAAGCAGTAGCGGCCGGTTTCACTCCTCTCTGCCCTTCCGTGGCCACATAGGTAAAATCGGGCCGGTCAAATAGTGCTGCCCATTCCAGCAACCGATCGTAATACTGACCAGGCTTGCCCGTCCAGGCATCACCAAACTGCGGAGTCGTACCGTCAGGAAAAGCAAGTTTCATGGGGACCGCTGCCATTTTTTCGATCATGGACAGGTAGGAATCGGAAAAGAAATGACTTTTCCCGTTCATTTCAGCTAACTTATAGCTGCGTAAAAACCAACCTATACTTCCCATGTGGTAGCCAAAAGCCAGTTCTCTCTGATGCCCATCTGCATAGACCTGGTTGTCAATTTCATTATTAAATCGCTGTACGGCTTCGTTCAGCCATTCCTCTGAAGCGTTAAATTCCGGAAAGGTCATGGCAATGAAGGCCAGCCCCTCCGCTTCCATCAAGGCCCAATTACTACCTTTGCTGTATTTGGTCATCAGGAAATCGGCATGCTCGTGCACCGCAGCCAAAAAGCTTACCAAGGCTTCGGGGCTAAAGGAAGGGGAGTCCAGAAAATACTGAAATAAGTTGGTCCATCGGTGGCCCCGGATTCCAGCTTCGATAGACCTCCAGGCGTAGTGATGCGCTTCATCCCGTGGATTTTTTTCTACCCAATCCATCATTTGCCGAACCCAGGCACTGGCGTATTTTTCCTCCCCCGTTTGCCAGTAGGCTTTTGCCATGGCATCCCAGAAAGTCATGCGGTTCAATTGCCATACCCATTCGTTATCACTTACGGGTCTGCTGCCCCAATCAATGTCTTCCCCTACATAAAACGGATGATAGGCGGGTTGCCCGACCATAATATGGGCCAGGGCATTGTTGGCCATTTCCATGTCTTTTTCGCTGGCCGGATTTTCCAACTGCATTAATTCCTGCCGGTCGACAGGGTGCTTTACATCGTTTCTTGCTCGGTAGTGCGCCAGCATGTCTCGTGCGGCTACCAATGGATTTTCAGCGTTTTGGATTGATTTGGTTGAAAAACCCGCTTCAAAATCCATCAAGCCAAGCAAGCTTTGAAATTTTTGGTGGAAAGCATCCGTCGTTTTGCCGTGGACAATGTCTTCTTTATTGTCCACCGACAAATTATATCCCACGGTGAGCTGCTTTGCTTCGAGACTCCTGCTTCCTTTCTCGCCATTATTTCTAAAAATATTGCTTTTTACTTCAAAATCGTGAACTCCCTCCATCCAGTTATCTAAAAACAAGCCATGCCGGTCATTTCCTTCCAGCAGGTTATTTTCCAGCAGGCCGGTTTTACTCTCGGTAATGTGTATTCCATGAAGTTTGTTTCTGGAAGATTCATTTCCAGCCAGAACAATGTTTTCGGCAAATGACAGGTGCATACCGCTACCCCAGGGCGAGTTACTGAACCTTCCATCCGTCACTTTTACATCTGTTACCCGCAGGAGGTGAAGGTTGTGGTGGAGGCCCTTTCCGGGAACCACATTGGATCCATTATCACTGAAATCACAACCAATAATCTGTACGTTTTCGGCTCCCCGGATGGAAACGCCGTGCTTGGTGAAGTTCCTTACCGTGACATTTTCCAGGGTGATGTGTTGGATTTGCCGCTCTTTTTCGGCTGAAAAAACCAGTCCTTCCCGCCGCAAAGCTGATTGTCGTGCCCGTTCCCTTCGTCCCTGGTTGGGATCGCTACCGGGATCCACAGAGGCTGCGCCCTCAATCAGCAAATGGCGGATCACCACCTGCTGAATATCCGGATCTTTGTTGCGAATGGTAACCCCTGCCTTTCCAGCTTCCAACATCAATATGCTGCCTGCTCCTTGCCCTTCCAAATGGGTTTCAGCAGGGATGAGTAGTGGACTATCCAATTGGTAAATCCCTTTCTCCAACATTACTTTTTTACCCGTACCGGCAGCCTTATCCAAGGCCTCTTGAATGGAAGCCCCAGGGGGTACGATCAGGTCTTCTTCATTTAGGCCCTGGCTTGTGTTTTGCTTCGCTCCGGTCTGCTGCCTTGCACTTGCCGATGGAGGACCGGCTGAAAGAGGCGTTTCCGATAGGGTAGGTGCCCTTTGCGATATCAGGAAATACCAGGAAGATGAAGGACGGGTTTGCTGGATGGCTTTTTCCGTATTAGGCATCCCGAGGTTCTTCACTTGGGTATAATGGTGGTATACGGACTCGTAAACATCCCTGAATTCACCTCTTCCCCTGGGAGAAATGGTTCCATAGGCCGGGACTTCTTCCCCCAGCATGTACCTTGCCGTATATTCAAAACCCAGCGCCAGTCTTTTGTCCGCCACTGCGTAAAAATCCATACCCTGCGTCCAGGCTACCTGTGCAGCCTTGGCCAATTCACCCAGACCCAGCTGCACATGGGGCCAATCTCGGGTGGATTCCTGGATTTGTCCGTTTGGATAAATGTATTTGGTAATGCCTCCGTTGTTGGGCCCCCAGTAAAATCGTTCGGCTGCCCGTTGAAATATATCTGGTCTGTCGGTGAAAACCCCGATGCAAAGCATGGTGTGAATCATAGCTGCATCCCAATTGCCATTGGCTTCGGTAAAAAAATCTCGGATATACGGATAGTACACCGTTAACATCATCCGTTCAAAGGCCTTGATATCAGCCTCTTCCCACCCATCGTAGGTATATCTCAGTATTTCAGCAGCATTAAGAAAATGCTGTCCGGTCAAAGCGGCGATCAACTTGGCATCATTATCATCGAAATCCCATAATTTTTCCGACCAGGCGGCAAGGATGGAAATGGCTTTTTCCGCATGTACTTCCTTTTCGGTAATATACCAGAGCAACGCATGGCGGTAGGCCTCCATGGCACTGGCAGATAATTCGCGATGGCCCTGACCCTGTCGGCCATAAGATCCCCTTACCACATGGGTAAAGGCTTGCGGTTCAAAATCCAGGGAAGAGGCTTCCTGCAATCGCTGGAAGGCATCCACCCACTTTTGGTCTCCGGATTGTATTTTGGCTTTCATGTACTCCAAATCGGCCTGACTTTGAAGCATGCCTGGATGGACAAATTGCTGTGGAAAAACCAGTGGAGGTTCCGGCGAACTGGTCTGGGATACGAGTGAAATGGAATAAGAAAGCAATAAAAATAACAGCGAGGCAATTTTTATTTTCATTATTAGGATGGGGTTTATTGTCTAACCAATTGCCGAAATTAAGAAGTAGAAACGAAAATTGCTAGAAACCGCTACTTCCTTGCAGATTTTGGCGTCTTGAAATTCAGGAAGTTTTGTGGAAAAT
>JAWLFL010000083.1:10697-16504 GCA_041685605.1 Cyclobacterium sp.
ATACCGTCATCCCGATTTCTACGTTTTTTAAATGTTAATTCACGCAGTGACGGCACCATCAAACCATCCTCACATCACCACATTCTCACATCCTCCCATCATCCCATCGAATCATTTCCCGCAGTTAGTTTGCCTCCGTTTTCCTGCGACTCCTAATACACTTCCAATATCAATTCTGCCTGGCCGACTTTCCCTTTTTCGGAAATGCCTTCTGCATTTACCCGGTATAAGGTGCTTCTGTCAGCGGTGAAAAAGGTAACCTGAGCAATGCCCTTTTCATTGGTACGGACATTTGGGTTCCAATAGATGGTGCTTCTGAAATCAGGGATTTCCGACCTTGTATTTTCTCCGTATTTTGGTGAATAAAACTGCCTGGTTTTGCTGAAGCCTCCTACTCGTTGGACGGTTATGTGATCTCCGGTTTCCGGTTCTTCTATTTCGGTTGGCCCTCTTTGGGTAAATAGCGCAATTACGCCACCACTACCTCTGCCGCCATAAATCCCCGTATTACCGGGGCTCTTTAGAATTTCGATTCTGCTGATATCATATTGATTGATGCTTTGCAGCATGCTTTCATCCACAGGTACCCCATCCAGCAAATACAGCGGTGTACCTTGTCCCCTGATTACCGCACTGAATTGGTTTGGACCGGATCGAACGACCTGGAGACCCGCAACCCTTCCTTGTAATACCTCCAGGATATTCCCGGAAGGGGCTGTAGGAAGTTGACTGGCCTCTATAGTCATGTCTGCATTCCGGTGCAGGGTAAAGGGTCGGGAGATTTCTGCCCTGCCTTCCACAACTACCTCTTCCAGTAATAGTTCTCCCAACTCCAAACTGCTGATATCCGTTTCAATTCCCTGAAACAAAGGCTGGCTGGGAGAAAAGTAGTCCCGGTTTATCCTAGCTGCAGCCGATTCGGTGGACCAATTTCCAGTCGCTTGTAGTTGTGGATAATACACCTCATCGTCAATGCTAACATTTACATTGCCTGTTCTTCCGCGGGCATCGGTACCCTGGATCAACACATCAATGGAATCGTTGAAATGAAAGCCTTCAAAAACGAAATCCCCATTTTCATTGGTTTCGGTGGCAATAAATGTTTGGTATTTATCCTTCAAAAACAAAAGGGCCTCGCCGTTTGGTATGGGATCGCCGTTGTCCTTTTGTAGGTTTCCGCTGATGCGGATGTCAAATTCAGGCGAATGGTCTATCGCTGGAAAATTATCGGCAAGGATATCTTTCCAGGCAAACCTTCTCCATCCCTGGGTCATCATCAGCAGGTCCAAGGCGGCATGGCGGTCTTCGTTTTCAGGGTTGAAATAATATCCCGGTGCTTCAATATACCCTTTTAAATCAGAGGTCAATAGCAGGTAAGACTGGATTTTCATGCCATTGCTTTCCCGGCTGGCCAACTGATCGTCGGTGACTGCCAGGGAAAAGGAAGTAGCGACCGGATTTCCTTGCTGGTCTTTGGCTTCCATTTCAAGCATGACCTGCTCCCTGCCTAAAAATTGTTGCTGATTGGAGCTGATGGTCAGGTTTAATTGATCTGCATGGTCTATAAATACCAACCGCTCAGCAAGGGGATCACCTGTGGATGTTGCAAGTGTGAACCTTAGGATGCCGGTTGGAAATGCCGATTTGGGAATTTCCAATCGATTTTTTTCATTGGGAATCAGATGAAATTCCTGGCTGTACCGTAATTGGTCGCCGGCAATGCCGGTCAGCAATACGTTTTCACCCACTGGGTGGTTGGTAACGGTAGTAATGTTGATCTGTTCCCCCTGGGTTTCAAAATTCATCCCATACCCCACAGGCGAAGCCTTTGGCAAGCGATATTCCCTCCTGGTGCCATTTTCAAAAGTAACTTTTGCCAAATAGGATCGGGTACTGTCCGGAGTAATACGAAAGCTACCCATTCCCGCATGCGTTGAAGCGATATCCGTCAACTTTAAACCCGTGTCATCGTATAGCTCTCCTGTTACTTCAATACCCTTACCATCAGGTCCTGTTGCCTTGAATGCCACTTTTCCGGAGATACCCGTTACCATTTCTCCTCCTTCCGGGAAAAACTGAAAATCCGGCTCGGACCTGGCGGGCGGGTCCTGGGTTTTATCATTTGATTCCGGAGACCAGATGTAGATGGGTTTTTTGAAAAACTGCTCCTTGCCAAAATTTTTCATCCAATTCGTATAGGCAACCAGGGTGTATGCCCCTTCCTGAAGATCGCCTGGAAGGGACAAATCTCCATTGGTTCTTCCATCTTCCGTCTCAAGTGTGAGTTTTTTTACCAGCTCATTTTTATCGTTGATCAAGTCTATATATAGTATTTTACTTTTATCGCTGGGTGTTAAATCGGAAGCATGGACCAGATACGCATTAAGCCATATGACTTCTCCCGTCATATAGTACGGTTTGTCATGGTGGAGGTATACCTTTTCAGGAGCATAATTGATTCTCCATACCGAGAGATTGGTTTGGATTTTTTCCAGAACAGGGTTTTCAATCAACCCCATAGCTGAAAAACCCAAAAAAATTAATATGAACCCTATTACAGCCTTACTATTTTTGATCTTAATCATGGATTTGATGCTTCTATTTCGAATGTCGCTTACTGTTAGCCTCCTTGAAATCAGGCCTTTTCTTAAGGACTTCAATTATTGGGCCATAGCATACTTCCTGCGATAAAATCAACATTCGAAGGGAAGTCAGAGGGAACAATCTGTAAATGAACCCATTCCCGGTGCCTCCTATTATTTATTCCACCCTGCTCATTCCATGGTGTATTCTCCGACTTTTTTGAACATGTCTCCAAATATTCTGTCCCGGTTCAAATAGGTAGCTACCCGGTAAAGGTGCCGGGTATGGTCAACGCTGTAGGTCAACTCATCGGTGAGTAGGGGAGTACTTCTGATTTCGGTATTAAACCAACCTGGGTTGATCACATAGGCAATGGCCGAGATATCCCAAATCACTTTGGACCATCCAAAGGGGTCGCCTTTATGATAATCTTTGAAAATCTCGACCAAATAGTCGCCGATTTCACCTTTTCCCTGCAGGTATGTTTCTATTTCAGCCACCGTAGTCAGAAGGTGGGAAGTGACGGGCTGGGTTGGCAGTTGGATAAGGGGGACCCCGGAATCAAAAAGTACCTGCGAAGCTATGGGGTCCTGCATCAGGTTAAATTCGGTGGCAGTCTTCCAATTCAGTCCTTTTCCACCCAACCAAACCACCACTATTTTATGGATGATTTCCGGCTCCAAAAGGATGGCGGAGGCGACGTTGGTCGGAGCCCCTAATGTAAGCACATACAGGGGGCCATCCGAATTCATTGCTTTGCTAATCAAGTCCTGGGCAGCCGGGCTTTCAATCGGTTTATCCAGGCTTTCAAGGAAGGCATCCGAACCCCGGTAGACAAAATTTTCCCGCTTCATGGCCAATTTATCCAATAGCCGCTCAATTTCCTCAAAGCTTTTTTCCATGCCATCCTTGGGACTGACAGAACGGTTATTGAGGTAAGGTGCCGCATAGATGGCCTGTACCTCCATTTGATCCGGAGAAAGCAACCCATAAACCACCGCAAATTGATCGTCAATTTCGTTATACGTATCCGTATCAATCACCACTTGTACCTTTCCCTGAGGAGGTTCCAACTGGTTTAGTCTGAACGGGTCTGTTAAGGAGGGGTGGTTTTGGGAAAAGCCTTCTAAAACAAAAAAGGATAGTGCCAGTACCAAAACAACGCTATTTTTTAGACTTCCTGGACAAAATCCAAGTCGGTTCGGGTATTTTTTCATGGTTATAATTGGTTTGATGAAACAGATAATTTGAGTCAAGGTAATCTTTTTCAATAAAGAAAAGGTATAAATAACGGGACTATTTTCCCACGAATATCTTTATTGGTTAATCGTTATCTTGACCAAAGAAAACAAGTAAAAATGTTTTAACCTTCGGCACCTGTGGGATATTGAACTGCGTTCGGTTATAAAATCGTACGATTTGCTGGTAAGACTACTTCTGGAAGCAATTAGGTATAAGCAGTCATCCAAATTTATGTACATTAACTATCCATAAAACCATATAATTAGTTCATATTATACTTTCAGATCCATTTCTGCCATTACGTTTTATTTTTGAATCCTGGCAACACTATTGAAAGATCAAGGCCGAATTGGCATCAATCACCGTTCAGGATTTTGGATGAGTCAAGGATTATTGCAGTAATCCACAACATGCCAAATGAATCCTGACAAGGGTAGGAAGGCAAATTTGTTCGTATATGACCTGTTTTTGCGGTTGCAATTCAATGTGGTTTCCGTCCTTAAATCCCCCAGCCCCCTTTTTAAGGGGATTTGCTGAAACGGACGGTTGCTGCGGAAGTTGAAAAATGCAATCGGGCTGAATGACGGTAAGGTTATTAGCTTCCGTAAAGCCGAAGGCGTACAAAAGCCCTCCGCCGCGGCGGAGGGCAAGAGGGATATTGTGTCATATCATTTTACTTTAAATGCTTATTTTATTATATTCCAATCCCAAATAACCTATTCTATGAATTGTTTTCTTAACCCTGTCTTGTGGATTATTTTATTGCTGGTATCACCTGCTGCTTTTCCCCAATCGGACAGCACTTCTCTTAAAACCGTCCCCTATCATGCTCCTGCTCCCCCACCGGAATGGGCCCTATTGCAAAGGCAATTAATGAATGCCCTCTATCCGGCCGCCATGGAATTCGTGGAAAAATACACCCATCCGGATGGCAGCTTGATATGGCGGGATGAGTGGCCGGGAATGGATGGCTCGGACGATGGTTACGAAAGTTTTTACAATTTCCCTCTGTATTACGCCCTGGGAGGGCCTAAGGAAATGGACAAGCTTTCCAGGAAACTATGGGAGGGAGTAACCCGGCAATTCACCGAATATGGTCAGGTCGTGGATGAATTTGATGCCGGCTACGACTGGATGCATCATGGAGAAGCCTACACCAACTTTTACTTTTTTGGTTTGGCAGATCCGACCGATAAAAAAATGAGGGACAGGTCACTGAAATTTGCGGCCCTGTATTTCGACGATGGGACTGAAAACTCCAATTTTGACAGTGAGCTGAAAATCATCCGCTCCCCATTAAATGGAAGCCTGGGCCCCAGAATGGTCAATACCGCCGAAGATTGGGTTACCCATAGACCTATCCTTTCCAATTACCCCCTTCCTTACGACGATATTCCTCATGTCACCTCAGGAAAAGACTGGAACAACGACGAAAAATTCGCTTATATCCTGGAAGCATTAAACGAAAGGATGATGAAAGGGGACGTACCGCTGAACCTGGCGGCTACCAGCTTGATGCTAAATGCCTTCATGTATACGGGGGATGAAAAATACAAAAAATGGGTGCTGGAGTATGTACAAGCCTGGATGGATCGGGTAGAAAAAAACGGGGGCATCATTCCGGACAATGTGGGATTGTCCGGCGAGATTGGCGAACACATGGATGGCAATTGGTGGGGAGGCTATTACGGTTGGAAGTGGCCGCACGGTGTCCGGAATAAACTGGAGGCTACCACCATTGGAGCTTCCAATGCGTACCTGGTATCAGGCGATGAGCGTTACCTGGAACTGCCCAATTCCGTCATTGAAGCCATCAGCAGGGAAGCCAGAGAGGAGGATGGTAAAAAACATTTGCCCCATCGGTACGATCAACGAGGCTGGTACGATTACAGACCCTTACAAGCCATGTACCCCACCCATATCTGGTACATGTCCAGAAAAGAAAGGGACTGGGAAAGGGTAAAAGAATTGTTGGATCCGGA
>JAWLFL010000003.1:0-54644 GCA_041685605.1 Cyclobacterium sp.
TCCCACAACGATGATTTTTCCTTTTTTACGAGCAATTTCCGTGGATAGTACAATCGGATCGTTGGTTGGGGTAGCAGCCGTAATGATGATTGAATCGAAACCTCTGCCATTGGTGAAATTTTCACAAGCGGCAATCAGGTTAGAATCGTTTCGATTAATAGCCTGGTTGGCTCCGGATTTTTTTGCCAGTTCTATCAATTGTTCGGACATATCAATCCCGAACACACCACAGCCATTTGCTTTCAGAAGCTGTACGGTAATCTGGCCCAATAAGCCCAAGCCAATCACACACACCTTTTCTCCCAGACGTGGCTCAGCCTGCCTGACTCCCTGCAATGCTATGGATCCTAGTGTGGTAAAAGCAGCCTCATCCGAGCTTACAGCTTCCGGGATTTTCACCACTAAATTTTGGGGTACAGCAATCACCTCCGAATGAGAAGCATAGTCTGCGCCAGCGCAAGCAACTCGATCCCCCGGCTTAAATACCCCATTGCTATCCATGGACGCGATGACCTTGCCCGAAGTACTATAGCCCAGTGCCTTTAACGAATCCAGTTTGGTCCTTACCTTACTAATGGTAGCAGACAAACCTTCTTTTTGTATGTTTTGTATGACCTGAGATACTAAATCCGGCCTTTGTTTTGCCTTTCCGAGTAAATTGGCCTGGGCCACTTTTACGGTACTTCGTTCCGTACCGGCACTAATTAGTGAAAAGTCGTTCTCTACCAATACCATGCCCTCTGAAAGTGCGGGGACCGGCACCTCATCCACGTATAGCTGTCCAGTCTTAAAATTTTGAATCACTTGTTTCATTGCCTTAAAAGAATAAATTTAAAATAATACGTTATATGCCTGTAATTGCTTCTATTTTCCTAACAAAGTTCCCCCAGGTATTTTGCTCCATAAAAACGTTTCGATCTGCCTCAATTTCTTCTGCATTGGGGCTAAATGCAGCAATCATTTCCGGCAGTTCGTGAAATTCCCGGTAGGTTTGTAAAAAAGACCAATGTTTCATGTCCCGGAAAGAACCATGGTCTGGGCCGATGACTACTGCCCCCATCCGGATAGCGTCTATCAAAGATCCCGAGCTCAGAACGGTTTTAGAATTGTAGGTGAATAATGTAAACCGGGATTGAGCCACGTAGGCTGCTATTTCTTCCAAGCTGAGCAATTCATCCTTAAATACTGCATTATCAGGCAATATAGCAAGAATTTCTTGTTTGTAGTCCTGATTTTTACACCTTCCTACCAGAAGTACTTTAGCGGATTTGAGTTCTTCTGAATTCCGGACAAACCGCAAGAACCGGTCGATCCCTTTATAAGGGAAAATACTTCCCCAAATCAAAAAATCATATTCTTTTTCACCTGCACGGTATCTGCCAAGGCTTTCCGTTACCGGGTGAGGAATAACATACACCTTCTTTTGAAAAGCCGGGTATTCTGATTGAACAAATTCCGCCCCAGCCTGGGAATGGGTAATAATGTAATCCGCATGCACCATCATTCTGTCAATCATGGCCCGGGTAGTCGGGTTTTCCCCCTTATGATGCGATCCTTTGTTATGCAATACCCAAATTATTCTTTTTCCAAACGTTCTCCTAAGCCAGAGAAAAAATCGAAAAAGCAGGGTTTGAAGTCCGCCCAGTTTCTTCTCCGGAATCGTTTCGGGCCAGTTGAGAATAAAAATTTCTGCTTTAAAGAAGAATAGAAAAAAGTTTAGAATCCCCCGGTTGGGATGGGTTGAGTTAACCACCCGGTGATTTTTTGACAAAGCCTCCTGAAAATGTAACATGTAAGGATTCGGAGAACCCGTCATTTTGTCAATCTTGGGATATAAAAAAATGGCTGCCATGTTTAGGACGGATTTAGGGTGATGGCCTTATTAGCAGCCAAAGCTGAAAGTTCTTTTCTAAACGCCTCCCTTACCCTTAGAGCATCGTGTCTTTGCTCTGCAATTTCAATCGCCTGGCTGGCAACCGTACTCCGGACTTCCTTCGAATCAATCAATTCGATCAAGGCTGCCTTTAATTCCCCTACTTTATTTTTCGTCACCACTTTGGCCCATTTGTAATCTTTTGCATACCTTACCAATGCGGTATCTTCCGGTGCAAATATAAGAATTGGCGTTCCCGAAATCATGTATTCTGAAGCCTTGGTAGGCATGGAATACTTAATAAATGCAGTGGCAGAAGGAGTAAAATCATAGGGTAAAAACAATAAATCTGCGCCGGAAAACCGGTCAGGAAGCTCTTCATAGGGGACAAATCCCCTATGTTTTATGCAAGAATAGGCATCTGCCCAGGATGGCTTTTTCCCTACCTGCAAGACTAGTTCTATTGGCTTTCCCCCGGTTTTATTCAGGTCTTCCAGACATTTAGCCATGGTTTCCAGGGAACTTTGTATCCCCAGCCCCATGCGGCCAGCATACAGAATTTGGATTTTGTCTCCAAAATCGTAAGCCTTTCGCTGACTTTTATTCCAAAAAGACAACTCAATGGGATTGTGGAAAGTAGAAAATTGAAACCCATACCGTTCCTGGTAGGCTTTGCCCATTGGCTCGCTTATGCTAAAATGGCGCGCAGATTGCGCTAGCATTTCGCTGAATTCGTCCCCAATTTTCCGATGCCAATAATTTCCCAGTATTCCTTCACCGGGTAATACCTCCAACCAATCATCCATCATGTGAAAAACCATTGGTTTTTTCAGGTATTCCTGAACAAGTCTGCAAAAAATAACCGCCTCCCTTCGCTGAGCCTGGGCATAGATTACATCCGGGTTGAATTCATCCAACCAAAGCCGGAGTTCGGGAGAAAGTTGTAACGTAGATGCCCAGTTCAACACTCCTAACCATTTTAGAAAGGGGTTGATATATCCTTTTAATAAATTTTCGCGCAGGGCAGACTTCTTTATCGGCTTTATCTTCTTTTCCTTTTTGCTGATTTTCACTTTTCCGGAGGGGTATTTACGTTTCAACAGGCTCAAAGGAAATCGCCAGATGTGCTCTTTGTGCCCCAATTGATAATAGTGATCACAAGCATCGAGTTGAGTTTGTTCGGTAATTAAGTTTCCCAAACAAGATACAGCCAGTTTATCCTTTGGCCAACCTTTAAATAAATTAGACAGCGTAATCCCTCCTCCTGAAATAGAGTTGAAAGGTTGATTTAAAATTAAAACTTTAGGAAAATCCTTCATTTGTAAGCCCTTGATAAATAAAAGTATATTTCATAAACAACCGAAAAGGTTATGTGGACATGGCTTCTTTGATATTTTCATCCGACATTTTTCTCATGTCCCTGGAATACCCAATGCCCACACAAACCCAAAAAAGCATGTGATTCAAATCCGTATTAAAAACATTTAACGGATATAAAGATAAAAGCCACAGAACTATCCATATCCCCGCCACCTTTGACAATAAATTATTCGAAAAGAAAAAGGCCTTAAATGCTGCCGGAATGGCCATCAGCAGTATAAGTCCCAGGTAAATAACGCCCCCTTTCAAGATAATGTTCAAATAATCTGTTTCAATCATGTACCGATAGCCAGAGGTGTCGTTTAAGTCAATATTAGGACACCAGTACCGACCATTGATCCCTCTCCCTATTACCCAATCCACTGCTTCAAAATCCCTGGCCATGGCCACTTCCACTCCCGTACGGGTGTCTTCCAGGCCTCTTTCATTTAATTCCCCAAAATAGGTATATTTATTCTCCTGATAGAATTTAGGTCCATAAACGGCCAAAACGCCGATAAAGAGAGCTAACACACCGCTCATAACCAGCTTATAGTTGGATTTAAAGTAAAAAATAACCATAAAAATCAACATGTGGGCAGCAGATAACGCCATGATGGCCCTCCTTGCCTTATAGGTAGCAATTCCGATAATTGCCGTTAGGACTAAAAAGGCAATCATATTCCTGTATTTACTATGGTAGATATAGGTAAAGAGTAGAAAGGATACCGGAACGCCAAGGTTTTTGTAGAACCCTTCAAACGTGAATTTTTGAGCTACATTTTCTTCATAATGGGCGATCACCAGATCCATAAACAGGAGGTTTAACAAAAGAAAAGCAATCCCATAGACAATAATGATATCAAAAATCCGAGAATAGAACTTTAAATTCTTCGGAATTAGTATTATTAATGGAAAAAAATACTTAATGAAACTGGAGAAAAATAACCGTTTGGTAAATTCATAGGTATACTCGTATCCATGGAACAAAATAAAGATGGAATACACCAAATAAATCACCAGGGCAATTCTCAAGAAGTAATTTTTTACAGCAAATTGAACCGTGCTGCCAGCTGAATAAATAATTCCAAAAATGGCCATTGCCTGAATAAGCTGGATCACCTTAATCATACCCGTGGCATGAGTGGCGGTAAATGCCGACCCGATACCATAAACGGCCACACTGGTCCAGAAAATGAGCATTTTCTTGTCCAGGTCCGCCGTAAACTTCCTGTACATCACTATTTGACCAGATGAATCCACGCTACTCTCTTATTTATCAGCTAGTTTAGGAGCTATTTTAACGAATTTTTCTACATCAAAAAACAATTCCTCTACTTTCTTTAACGTCTTTTCGTCCCCATCCCACCATTTGGACTTGAGCAGCCCTTGTACGGTCTGCTCGTCAAAGCGATATTTCATAATTTTAATTGGGCAACCTACCGCCACTGCGTAGGGCGGGATATCCTTACTAACCACCGCTCCGGCACCGATAACAGCACCATCGCCGATCGTCACCCCATCCAGAATGGTCACATTCGCTCCAATAAACACATCGTTTCCTATGGTTACTGGAATTATTTCCTGGACTTTGGTTTCTTTGGAATAAGTAAATCCTGCCTGCCCGTTGACCGAATAAAATGCAGGTGAGGTGGAGATGCCGTGGATGGGATGAAGTCCCCATCCGGACACCAAATTGGGCCCGATAGAACAAAATTTGCCGATGGTGGTATTGTAAATACGGGCATTGAGCGACACATAGGTTCCTTTACCGATAACGGTATTACTCAGCAAGTGGTATTTATAGACCCTCGCCTGCGGGTCTATTTTACAATTGATGAGGTTACTCCCCAATATTTCCCAATGAACTTTTTCGTTTTTGGCAGCTGTCTTAACCAAGAAAAAGAAATTGGAAAAAAAATTCACTATAGGCTTGAAAATGCTCATTCGTTCCAGATATTTTTTGCTGTTTTATTTAGTAGTTTATGAGTCTGTATCGAAAAAACGATCCCCATAACTCCGAAAATCAGGGTGCTGGTCATGGTAATACCTACCAAACCGAACCATTTTCCCAACAGGATAGCCAGTGGAATGTTCAGCAGGGCAGTAGCTGTCACCATGTATAGTTGCAATTTAATCTTCCCGATGCCATTTAGAAAAAACACGTGCATGGTTTGCCAAATGGCGACAACCACGTAAAGACACATAGCCGCCGATAATGCAAATGGAACCTCCACGGAGTCTCCCACCCAAATATCATACAAAAATGGGGAAGCAAATAGAATACCTACCGATGCCAAAATGGCTAAAAACCAGATTTTCCTCATTTTGGCAAGGGTATTTTTAATCCAATCGTATTCTTCCCTCACGTATGCATCTGTAAATGCACTCCACATGGGGGTTACCACGATCCCAAAACCCATGGTAACAATCGCAAATAATTTAAATGCTATATTGAAAGGAGTCACTTCTTCCGGTCCGAAAAGCTGGGTAATGATCACGTTATTAGTACTGAATAGCACCAGGGCTCCTATTTGAATGACAAAAAATTTGGCTCCTAAAGACATTAAATCCTTTGCCAGACTAAAATCAATCTTGCTAAAAGAGGGGGCATACTTTTTATATTCATGGGTATAAAACCAAACGCTTGAACTGATTAATACCAATACCGGCGTAAAGCTTAATGCCGCTCCCAAATAGATCAGGTTTCCTTCTGTTGTTTTGGTAAGGACAAATATTACGATCAAAGAAAATAAGCTGCCTAGAAAATTAAATAATGAAGCCTTGGCGGGCTCCTGATTGGCAGTAAGTACAGTGGTAATTAATTTCAGTACAAACTGGAGGCAAAAGAAAGTAAATACAATTAAAGAAACGGATCGAAGTTCGTCCCCCAGCTCAGAAGAGGTATTCAGAATAGAAGCCCAATTCAAAAACGGGTTAATGCCTAAAAAAATTAATAGAACTGCCCCGATAATTATACTTAAAATGGCATAGGTGGTACTTACGTATTTTTTGGCCAATTCGTACTCGCCCTGAGCCACACTTTCGGCAAATTTATTACGCAAGCCATGACCAAATCCTATGTCAAAAAAGCCAAACCAAGCCACCATGGAACTTAGGGTAAGCCAAATTCCGTAGCTGGTTGGGTTGACGTAATTGATCGTCAAAGGCACCAATACCAGACTAATGGCTATACTACCCCCTTTAATTACAAAAGAGGCAAGAATATTTTTTTTAGCTTTTACACTTCTTTTATGCCCTTTATTGATCGCTTTGGTAACGGTTAAATAAAGGGATGAAATCTGATTTCTCATATGAAAAAAATTACCCTATCTCTATACTAAAAATTGTCTTAAACCTTCTTGACCATCTTTTTATACACGGCACGTTTCCTCTTCTTTATATCTCCTTTTTGGTAATAGTCGTAACCATAGCTCAATTTAGTTTTGGCATCGTTAAGGACAATGACAGGGTTTTTTAGTTTTTTCTCCTTTTTATTTTCATTGATAAACGAAATGGTATCTGACCTGGTGTAATGATACCTCATGATGTAAGTCGTAATGTCTGAAAATTTAGATAGTGAAAAGGCATCTGCCACCTGTCCTACGGGAGCAGAGTCGATGATAATCACGTCATACATCTCCTGAAGCTTGTCGATGAAATAGCCTACCTTTGGCAAAAGCATCAACTCTGAAGGATCATCCGGAAGTGTACCGCAACCAATGAGATCAAGGTTTGCGGGTAATTTTTCGCTTTTTACAATCAGATCAGAAACGGTCAGCGATTCGTTCTGCAAATAATCGGAAATACCGGTGTTACTGGTCATTCCCAGGTACTCCAAAAGTAAAGGCTTCCGTAAATCAAATTCAAGTACCACTACCTTTTTATCCGCCAAACTCATACTAACACCCAGGTTGAGCGAAAAGAAGGTTTTTCCTTCGCCACTGGAACTAGATGTCACCAGGATCACTTTTTTATCCTTATTTGGCAACGCAAATTGAAGATTCGTACGTATCAGGCGGAACTGCTCCGCTACCGGTGTCCTGACCCCTTTTGAAATGGCAATCGGCACTTTTTCATCGTGATGAGATACCTCGCCCAAAATCGAAATATTCGTTTTGGAGGTCACGTCTTTCTTAATTTTAATTTGGGTGTTTAATTGGTAATAGATAAAAACCAAGCCTAATGGCCCCCCAAATCCAAGAAAGAAAGCAAATCCCAAAATTAACATTTTATTGGGTTTGGTAGGTTTACTACCTGCCATGGCTGGATCTATAATTCTGGAATTACTTACGGTCGTTGCTGCCAACGACATGGAAGCCTCCTCTCGCTTTTTAACCAAATATTGGTAATGATCCTGCTTGATCGCTTGCTGTCGATTTATTTCCAGTAATTCGCGTTCAATCTCAGGCACTTTTCCACTTTGTATTTCCACTTCAGTGGTCCTGGCCAGCAAATTATCCCTGGCGATTTCAACACTGGATTTTATGTTTTTTATGTTTTCAAGGATATTCCTTCTCATGGAACTCAGCTGCTGGTCCTTTTCTAAAATCAAGGGACTGCCGGGCTGAATGGTCCGGAGCATTCGTTCCCTGTCACGCTGCAATTCATTAAACTGACTAATATTGTTCATCAACGTCTGATCTTCTATATTCAAAGAACTGGGCACCGCCTGATAATTATCCTGCTGATTCATCAGGTAATTTTCGATAGAGGTTAACACATCCAGTTGAATGGAATAATCTGCCAGCTGCTCCTTACCTTGATTAAACGTTTCTGCGTATTGCAGGGCATCCGAACTCAATTCAGTTATTTTGTTTTCCTTCTTATAATCTTCAACCAACGCTTCTATTTCTCTCAGTTCATTGGTAACCGAGTCCAACTGCTTATTTATAAAGCCGATGGTGTTTTTTGCCGTTTGGTTTTTATTCAACATAGCCTCCCGGTTATACGCTTCGATCAGGTTATTCATAACCAGCATGCCCTTTTGTGGAACGGGGTCTGTAAAGCTCAATCGCAATACGCTCGCAAGCTTATTTACGATCATCACGTCCAGCTTTCTACTATACCTGCCCGGAATTGCATAGGGATTGTTAAAGTTGATAATGATGGTACTGGGATATTCCATGTCCAGAACACGTTCGATGCTCAATTCCCCAAAAGGGAAAGCTAATTTTTCACCAAACTGGTGATTGGACGTTTTTTCCTCTTCATTTTCAAGACGGAAATTAACCGAATCCAAAACGTGAACCTTAAATTTGGTAAGCAAATCTTTATCGAAGAAAGCGGTGGAGTCATACCGGTCTAATTCAACATGGATAGGCACCTGTGCACCAAAAATTTCCTTATCTCGGAAGACATTGTCCTTAACATAATAGGAAACATTGAGGTTAAGATCACGGATGGCTTCAACCATTAAACTTACAGATTTGAGCACCTCTGCCTCGTTCTCCACGGTTTTTACCGATTGATAGGTTTCCAATTCAGAATAGACCGCATTTTGAGAAAAATCAGATCCTTTACTGCTATTGATCAAAATCGTCGCACCGACAGGATATTCCGGTGTTGCATATTGAAAATAGGTATAAGCCAGTCCAATACAGCAAACCACTCCAATCAAATACAAATACCAAAACTTAAGGTATTTCATGATCAGGTACTTATAATCAGTATTTTCCACCTCTTTGGGCTGAAAATCATCCATCAACATATCTGACATTTTCATAATTTAGAAATCTTATTCGAAATAGAAGCGTAAGTTGAATAATAACGCAATTCCAATGGAAGCCATTAAGCCTAAAACGGCCAAAGAACGCTGGTTGGTACTTGCCTGAACAGCCTTAATCCTATCTGGTTCAACGTAAATCACATCATTTTGATGCAACATAAAATAAGGCGAGGTTAAGATTTCCTTATTATTGAGGTTTAATCTCACGGCCTTTCTCACACCATCTTCATCTCTGATAACTAACACATTTTCTCTTTTCCCGTACTCAGTCATGTCACCGGCCAATCCCAACGCTTCCAATATGGTAATTCGGTCTGTTTCCAGGGTAAAGGTGTTTGGGTTGGCAACTTCTCCGATAACGGTAATCTTAAAATTAAGATATTGTACGTTTACGATAGGATCTTTGACGTACTCTTCCAACCGCTGTGCCATTTTCTCAATCGCCTCCTCTTTGGTAAGGCCTTCCAGTACCACCATGCCAAGAACCGGAAAATTCACTTGCCCGTTTTTATCCACCAGGTACCCTTCGTTGATAGGAACCGCTGCGTTCATCATTCTGCCATCATCGGAAGAGGACATCACACCTGCATTAAACAACAGGTTAGACTCGGCATTCAAACTACTGACGGTGATTTTTAGCAAATCACCTTCCTGAATCTTTGGCTCAGGGAAGTCTACAATCTCTGTGGAAAAATCAGATCCCGATTCGATATCGCTAAAATAGACCAGATTCCTCTTGGCACAACCAAAAATACCAGATAGAAATAAAATAAAAACCAAGCTGTTTACTAATGTACTTTTTCTCATAAAATCTTAAGACTGTTACGTCGATTTTTACTCACCGAATATTAGTTGTTATCGGTGAAAAAGTGAAACAATAATCTTCTAAAACATACTACTAATAAAGACCTCGCAAATTACTTAATTATCAGAAGAATAAGAACTGTGTTGGAATTTTTTCTATTCTACCAGATTAATTTTTTCCCAGGCTTCGATGATTGTAATCTTTCCTATTCCGTTTCCGGATAATCGGCACCGCAAGCTATCTTCCCCCACTATCAAGCGTAAATTCGATCCGTTCCAGGAAATCGTCAAATCGAGTACAATACAGACCAAACCAGAAGCGGCTTTTCGGAAAAGGAATCGATTAGGCCAAGAAATAAGGCTTGAAACGCTTAGTATATTTAAAAGACACTGTTATTTTTAATTTTTGCTGTTTTTTTAATTCAATGAATTGGATTTCCGACTAATATGCTTTTTCATTTTTTGACATAAGCGAAAAAGCGGTATGGATCACGATTCTTATATCAAATAATAAACACCATTTTTTGACATAAAAACTATCTAACCGATAGCGTGAATACAATTCCTGGAAATTTAAAATTTCTCCCCGAAAGCCCTTGCACTGAGCCAGTCCAGTAATACCCGGCTTTACCCGGTGCCGCTGCATGAATCCTCCGATCTCTTTTGCAAATTCGAGATTCATGGGAACAGCGTGAGGCCTGGGGCCCACAATGGACATGTCTCCTAGAAGTACATTGATGATTTGAGGTAATTCATCCAAACTCGATTTACGCAAAAACTTACCCACCCGGGTAATTCTCGAATCATTTTGCGTTGCCTGCCGGGTATCGGCCTCGTTGTTTTTAACCATTGTTCTGAACTTGTAACATTTAAAGACCTTATTTCCCCTTCCATGTCGGAGCTGTTTGAAGAAAACAGGACCTCTGGAATCCAGTTTAATCAAAATACCAATAATGGGAAATAACCAGGAAAGTACAAAAACAGTGGTAAACAAAGCCAGCAATAAATCAAAGCTTCTCTTCATAAGTCGTTTATGGAAGCTGTCGTTTTGCCCATAAAGTACCCTGATTTTAGCCTGCTGCTGCTGTTTTACAAAATTTCCCTTTCTCAGGGATTGGCGAAATTTTCGCTCTACTAAAACATTTTCCATCTCTAACAATATTTACTTTCAACGCTAAACCTTACCTTTTGTTTAAAAAACATTTTTGTATATCTGAAATACATTTTTACAAATATATACTTCCTTTTTCAGCCGTGCAAGCTTTTGACAAAAAAATTGGCATTAAAATTCGTTTTTCTGTATTTAAAATTCGTTTTTATAGTTTTAAAAGTTTAATGCAGTATTGGTAGGTGGGTCTATTGTGGGGATAATAAAAATAAACCCAAGTAATTTTCAGCGAAAATAAAGCTTCTTAAACAGGCACAAGCGGCCTTAAAACCAGCAATGAAGGACAAATCTACGAAGAACAAGAATCGTCAATAGGCCTTCCTGTTATTAAAAATAACGGCCGATAGCGTCCAAAAAACTATTTTTAAATCCAAATACAAGCACCAGTTTTTAATGTAAAAATGGTCCAATTTGACTCTTCCGTAAATATCAAAGAAAGCCAACACCTCACCCCGATATCCCTTCACTTGTGCCAATCCAGATATACCCGGTTTTACGGAATGGCGAAACATGTAATTACTAATTTCATTTGAGAAAAAATGATTCATCGGCACCGCATGGGGCCTGGGACCAATTACAGACATGTTTCCTAATAAAACGTTGATAAACTGAGGCGTTTCATCCAAGCTGGTTTTTCTCAAAAACTTTCCCAGTCGGGTTACCCTTTGATCATTTTTGGTCGCCTGCCGGGTGTCCGCATCCTGATTCCGGACCATCGTCCGAAACTTATAGCACCAAAAAGGTCGGTTATCCTTCCCATGTCTTAACTGTTTGAATAAAACCGGACCTCTGGAATCCATCCTAATTAAAACGGCGATCAACGGAAACAACCAGGATAAGATGAAAATGAGGAATATTGAAGAAAAAACGACATCCAAAAATCTTTTAACCAAAAGCTTTTTCGGATCAGTGAGGTGTATGGTACCGTCTGGACTGATATAACCTGAAAGCCTTCTCGAGAAAAATTCAGGCTCTTTCTCCTTACGTAAAAACTTTTCCATTGTTGAAATCAGTCTACCTTGCTAAAAACTATACCTCATTTTAATGTATTTGAAATACATTTTAACAAATATATTTAGACACGCCCATATAAACAAATAATCGAAGGGATATTGTTAGCACATGCCGGCCGGAATGATGGTAGAAAAAATTCTGTAAAAAATAGGGTATGCACTTAAAAATATGGTTTGTCGCTGTAAAACCACATCGCTCAACAAAATAAACGAAATGAGAAAGCGTTACCCCATTTTATTTTTCCTTGCTGAATTCCTTAACTGTTTGAATAAACAATCGGACCTTGTCCGGTGAGGTATCCGGATAGACACCATGCCCCAGATTAGCAATGTGCCTGCTTCCTTTAAATTGGGTCAACATGTCCTGGGTTTTGGCTACCAATACATCGTCCGGAGCATACAGGACGGCAGGGTCCAGATTGCCTTGCAGCGTTTTTTCTTGCTTAAAAATATCCCTTACCTCCGCTATTTCCATGTTCCAATCCAGTCCTACCGTCTCGCATCGAGTAGGCAAAAAGTCTTTTAAGGAAAAGTAGGCCCCTTTTGCAAAAACCGTAACAGGCACCTCAGTGACCGCTTCACAAATTTTATTAATGTAGGGTAATGAAAATTCCCTGTATTGGTCGGGAGGCAAGATACCCGCCCAACTATCAAAAACCTGAACCAGGTTAACTCCGGCTTCCACCTGAGCTTTTAAGTATTTAATGGTGGTTTTGGTAATCAAATCCAATAACTGATGAGCAAGGCTTGGATTTTGGTACAACATGGCTCGGGCCTTTGAAAAGGTTTTAGACCCGGATCCCTCTACCATATAAGCGAAAAGAGTCCAGGGAGCTCCCGCAAAACCAATTAAAGGAACCCTGCCATTAAGGCCCTTCTTGCTAATCTTTATGGCTTCCAGTACATAATGAAGGTGTGTTTTTGGGTCGGCCACCCGGAGTTTTTTTAAATCAGCCGAACTGCCAATGGTTTTGGGAAACCAAGGACCCTTTTTTTCTACCATTTCGTAAGGAAGTCCCATTGCCTCCGGCACCACCAAAATATCTGAAAATATAATGGCCGCATCTACTCCAAGTAGGTCCACGGGTTGAATGGTAACTTCAGCAGCCAGCTCCGGAGTCTGTGCGAGCTCCACAAATCCACTCACACTGGCTCTTACCGCCCTGTATTCCGGCAGGATCCTGCCCGCTTGCCTCATCAACCACACCGGAGTTCGTTCTACTGCTTCTCCCTTTATAACACGTAAAAGTAGGTCATTCTTAATTTGCATGCAGCAAATATAACCCAAGTTAAACCAAAAAAGAAAAGCACCTAAAAAATGAAAAAGCCTCCCGATATATTCGGGAAGCTTTTTCACTGGATCACTGCCATGCGGTACACCTACTTGAGATCCAAAGGTAGGATGTCATTTTCGTCTTTTCCTATCAACTCCATCACCGCATCAAAATCGCTAAAATCCACCCGGGCATTTTCCTCCACAAAAAAACCAGGGAGCAGTACTATTCTAATCCGTTGATTATCCGTCCATTCAGCTTCCAATTCAGTAAGCTCAAAATTGGCCTGCATAAATACATTGAAAAATGTATTGGTGTATTGGTAATTGTATGTCAATGTAGCACCTTCTCCAAAAAAAACCGTTTGTGGCAATAAACGCCACAAGGAATTTTCCTCTACCTGAGCCCATTCAATGAAAATCAACAAGTTATCCCCGGGGGATATTTCCAATTGCGATCCAATGGCAAAATCATTTTCCTCTGAAAAAGTGACTTGCCCCTCGAATACCAGGTTTAATACTTCAATCCCATCTTCTCCATCTTCCCCGTCCACACCGTCAAGACCCGGAGGGCCCTGTGGTCCTTCGGGCCCCTCACATGCAGGCAATGAAACCATCGCCACCATCATTACTACTAAGTATAAAATCTTTTTCATAAAACTTGATTTACCAGATACGTTATATATTGCTTTAAATGAAAGATAAAGGGTAATTTTTGTATATCCAATACCAACTAAAAAAAAGGCAGCCTACCTTTCCTGCAGACTACCTTTTGTTTAACCTGTTTAAAGGCAGAAAGTTTAATTCAAATCGATTCTTGGAATAGCTTCTTCATCCACTTTCAGCATATCAAGAACGCCATAATGGTCCGAAAAATCCAGCCTCAGATCAATCCTGTCTGCCGGAACGATTAACACCCTGAATACCTGATCGTCAGTAAAAGCGGCTTCCAATGAGTTTAAATCAAAATCGCCTGACATATAAATCGAATAATCATAAAAGGTGAAATCATAATCATACGTAAAGATTCCGTTTTCATGAAACACCACCTGAGGAATGAGCTTCCAAATGTCATTTCCATCCTGATCTAAATCCGCCAGCCGATAAATCAGCACCTTGTCCGACTCTAAAATATCAAATCCGTATTCTCCTCTCAATCCAAAATTCCCATCCTGCGTAAAACTACCGCCGATTTCGAACACTTCACCGACGATAGTAACTCCATCCAATCCGTCCTGGCCTGGAGGTCCCTCCGGGCCGATTGGCCCTTCACAGCTCCAAAGCAGGGCGGCCGTTGTAATCAATAGTAATTTTCGGGTGATTGTTGAATGATTGCTTCTTTCCATAGTTTCTTCTGGTAAATGATTAAAACAAAAATACCTATCTCTAAAATCGTACCATAATACCCATTTTGCAGCATCCTGGCAATTTTAAAAACGACCGGCTTTCATTTTCAACTATTTATTCGGCTGAGTGGTAATCAATAGCCACTTCCTATAAATGCCTAAAACATTTTAGTTACGGAGAGGTGCCCAGACTTCTACCCGATCCCTGTCAATAATGATATCAATAAAAACCCCCTCAAGGTTACGTCCATTGGCACTGGCAAAATCGATTATTCGTCGCTTGGTTTTCTCTGGAGATGGCATTACCCATTGATGCATATCCAGGCTCGCCTTGACTGCTTCTTTGCATTCCACTCTTTTTTGAATCCATTCATCCGGCACTTCTTCTCTTGCTTCAATTCCCACAAAAACATGTAAGGTATCCCGCTTGCCAGCTGGCTCTACAAAATAGATGGTATGAAGGGGGGACTCTTCCCTAAACTGCTCTACTTCCTGAAATACCCGTCCCAGTTGCTCATCTCCGGGAACGCCCCGGAATTCCAGACCTGAGAGAAGGATGGGTTCACAAGAAACCAATGCTAATTTTGTCGTTTTCCCTCCTCCCAAATAAAGGTAACCACCCCCAGCCAGGAGCAAAAAAAACAGCATTAAAAGAAATAGTTTACCCCCCTTACTCATATCCCGAATACATAGCGGACACCGACGGCTCCCTGGACTTTAAGGTGACCAAACCGGTCCAGTAGTTCCATAAATAATCCTAGTTCAGCAAAAACCCCCAGGGGAAGGGTTTCAAAATAATAAGAAGATCCAATAAATCCTTCCGGACCAAAATCCACGTTGGACCTGGACTCCCTGAAATCCCCGACACCTTCTACTGCATTCGGAGTGTGATAAAAATAAGTAACCGAAACACGCCTAAACTGTGCGCCAGCCCCAAAGTACCCCATCAGGTTCCCTTCTGCAATGTCAAATTCAGCGTTTAACGATTTCTCATGGAACATCCTCAACTGGGCTGAAAACGCTCCCGAAACTTGTTGACCATCATACAGTGCTGAACTTACCGGCCGGTTATTTTCAAAGGACCTTCGGTAATACTGCATCGCATTTGAACTTCCCCTTCCGATAATCACCTCCGCCGAATAGTTTTGCTGGATTGGCGTTTTAAAAGTAATCCCGTATGGCTCGCCCAACCTTAATCCTACTTCATATTCCTGCGCAAATGCCCCGAAACCAAAAAGCATCAACCCTACAATAAACAAATATTTCATAATTTAATGATTAATCGTTATTATACTCCATCTGCCGTTCCAACGACTCAAGCTTCCCAAAAGGTATACCTGAATAGCAAACTATCATTTCGGATTTTCCAATCAGGTGATCACCATGGATTTAAGCTGCATCTGGTGAAGTTGTGAATAATACCCGTCCAACTTCAAAAGGGCTTCGTGGCTGCCTTCTTCCTTAATTTCCCCCTTATGCAAGACAATGATTTTATTTGCTTTCTGAATGGTGGAAAGTCGGTGAGCGATAATGATGGAAGTCCTCCCCTTCATCATTTTCTCAATAGCCTGCTGGATTAGTTCTTCTGTCTCGGTATCCACGGAGGAGGTTGCCTCGTCCAAAATGATGATCTCCGGGTCGTATACCATGGCCCGGACAAAGGATATTAATTGCCTTTGCCCCACCGATAAGGTGCCTCCTCTCTCTTTTACATCGTAATCAAGCCCGCCAGGGAGCCGCTCAATAAATTTTCGGGCTCCTACCAATTCAGCGGCATGCATCACTTGTTCCCGGGAAATATCGGGATTCCCAAGGGTAATGTTTTGCAAAATGGTATCCGAAAAAAGAAACACATCCTGCAAAACCACCCCCACGTGTCTCCTCAGGGTGGAAAGTTCATAAGAAGATACGGGCTCACCATCAATTTTAATCTGCCCCCTGTTAATATCATAAAATCGACTAATCAGATTGATGATAGACGATTTTCCAGCACCTGTAGCACCGACCAGGGCCACGGTTTCCCCATGCTTCACATCAAAACTAATGTCTTTCAAAACCCAATCCTCCCCTACATATGCAAACCAGACTTTTTCGAACGCTATTTTTCCGTTGATCTTCTCCGGAGCATATCCGCCTTCGTTCGGGATTTGTTGGTCGTTTTCAAGAATGGAAAAAATACGGGAAGAACTGACTACTCCCATTTGAAGGGTATTAAACCGATCGGCAATCATTCTAATCGGGCGAAAAAACAGTTGCAGGTACATGATGAAGGAAATCAATACGCCAACCTGAATCTGCATATCAAAAACACCCGTAGCACCATACCATACCACCAGTCCAATACCAATGGCCTGGATGATTTCTGCCACTGGGTAATATACCGAATAGTACAAAACGGACTTGAGGTGTGCCCGGCGGTGTTCCTTATTGATGGTTTTAAATTTCTCATATTCCCTCTCCTCTCTGTTAAAGACCTGAATAATGTTCATACCCGTAATATGCTCCTGCAGGAAGGAATTCAAGTTCGATACCGCGTTTCGAACATCATTAAAGGAAACTTTCACTTTTTCCTTAAAAACGTAGGTAGAGATGGTTAAAAGGGGCAGGGTACAGAGGCTGACTAAAGTAAGTTGCCAATCCACATAGAACATCACCGCCAGAATGGATACCAGCTGCAGTAAATCACCGATGATCTCTGCCAAACCCTGGCTAAAGACATCAGAAAGCGACTCCACGTCGGAAATATTCCGCGTTACCAGGCGACCGATTGGGGTCTGGTCA
Organism: Cyclobacterium sp.; assembly: GCA_041685605.1. GTDB lineage: Bacteria > Bacteroidota > Bacteroidia > Cytophagales > Cyclobacteriaceae > Cyclobacterium. Next base: position 17,346 of record JAWLFL010000003.1, read on the forward strand.
AAATATTTCAACCGCATTTTCAGCAAATGCCTGTAAAGCTTGGTGCGGATATCACGGATAATAACCTGTCCCAGCCAGCCCGACAAATAGGTGTGCCCAAACTGAACCAACGCATGTAACACCAGAAGGCCTACCAAATAATACATCATGGTCAACAGCCCCTCTGCATCCCCCAATGCCACGTAATCATCCACCGCTATCTGAATAAGCAACGGGCGGGAAGGAGCTAAAACCGCTAATAAGAGGGTCAAAAAGACCAAAAAGTAAAACCGTTGCTTGTAAGGGGTGACAAATTGATAGAGCTTTTTCAACACTTTGGTGTCGATAATGTCCCCACTTTTTACATTTTCTTTTTCCAGTCCCAATTGGTCAACGATTTACTTAAAAATTTTTTCCGGATACCTGACTTCACTTAAATACAGGCCGCAAGCGGGTGCCGCAACACCAGCTTGACTCCTGTCCTTCCTTTCGATTATTTCCGAAAGGTCTGAAACAGCCAGCTGGTTTCTGCCTATTTTAACCAAGGTTCCGACTATGGCCCTCACCATTCCCCTCAAAAACCGGTTCGCCTGTATATGAAATACCAATCCATGCCCGGTTTGTTCCCAACTGGCATTAATTATTTCACAATTAAAATTTTTCACGTTGGTCTTTATCCTACTAAAACACTGAAAATCATTATATTGCAGCAACACCTTTGTGGCCTCCTGCATAGAATTCAGCTCCAAATCATAATAACAATGCCAGGCCCTGTCCAATAGAAACGGATCTTTTCGGAAGGCAATATGGTAGGTATAGCTTCTCCATTGGGCATCAAATCGGGCATGGGCCTTTTCCTGCACCGGCAGCAGGTCAAAAATGGCAATATCCCGGGGCAACACTCCATTTATCCTTTTCAGAAAATCCATTTTCGATAGTTCAATGTCCAACTCAAAATGGGCAAATTGCTGATAGGCGTGTACTCCTGTATCGGTTCTACCGCTACCCATGATTGGCACGGGAATTCGAAATAAAGTAGCTAAAGCCTGCTGAATGCATTCCTGGACAGACTGGGCATTTTTTTGCATCTGCCATCCGTGGTAGGCAGAACCATCGTAGGCAATTTCAATAAAATACCGGTACCTGTTGCTCATTTCAAATGCAAAGATAAAAATATACCCCTATTTCAAAGCGGAATTGGGGTATTCCTTGCGAAAAATCAAATAACCCATTTTCTTTGTCAAAACATTAAAAAATGATCCAACGAATTCAAACCCTTTTCCTTCTGCTGGTGGCCATCGCCATGCTAGGCGCAACCCTAACTCCCATTTGGCTACAAGTCAGTCCCATGCAAAACCAGACCATGGAAATGACCGCCTGGCAAACCTCTATTCTGGAATTGCCCCAGGAAAATATCAGTTCACAGGAAAGCAACATTTATATCGGTATTTTGTGCCTGTTAGCGGCCGCATTGGCGATCTATAGCTTGCTCCAGTATAAGAATCGGAAAAAACAACTGATGCTGAACATGATCAATGCGTTGCTGATGGGGCTAACCCTGGGCCTGACCGTCTTCACCAGTTATAAAGCCAATGAATCCTTTAACCCGAATGTCAGCGGTGCCTTTGTCTTGGGGTTTTACTGCATCATCTTCGCTTTAATTATGAATCTGATTGCCAATCGCTTTATCCGAAAAGACGAAATGCTGATCAGGTCCGTGGACAGGATTCGCTAAGGGATTCCCCAGCAACGCCTGCCTTTAGCTTCACTAAAAACAAACCGTAACTACGAATGAAAACAGAAACCATTGCTATCCACGGTGGAAACGCAGTCACGGATTCCCTGAAGCCGGTCATTCAGCCCATCACACTTTCCTCCACATTCGAACATCAGGAGGAATCCATGCTTTATGGCAGGCTGGAAAACCCCAACCGAAAATCCCTGGAACGCGTTATGGCCGCACTTGAAAAAGGCCTGGACGCCGCTGCTTTCGCTTCCGGTAATGCCGCCGCCAACGCTGTTTTTCAAGCCTTACCTGCCGGGTCTCACGTCATCGCTCCTGACGATATGTACCATGGCTTGAAATCCCTGCTGGAGACCGTTTACAAGGGCAAACTTATAATTGACTTTATAAACCTTACCGAGCCGGCCCGGGTAGAAAAGGCCATTACTGCCGACACCCGCCTTCTATGGATCGAAAGCCCGTCAAATCCTTTGCTGAAAATTTCGGACATCAATCGCCTTTCCGCTATTGCCCATGGCAAGGGGCTTACCGTGGTAGTAGACAACACCTTTGCCAGCCCGATTTTCCAACAACCCTTGCTGGAAGGAGCCGATTTGGTCATGCATAGCAACACGAAATACATCGGTGGTCATAGTGATATTATAGGAGGAATCTTAATTACGGGAGAAATAAATGACTTCTGGAAAGGGATCAAAACCGTTCAAAAACTTGCCGGAGCAGTACCTTCTCCGTTTGACACCTACTTTCTCACGCGAAGTATCAAAACCTTAGCTTATCGCATGCAGGCTCATGCGGCAAATGCCGGAACAATTGCCAGGTTTCTAGCCCAACATCCATCCGTCGAAAAGGTATATTATCCCGGGTTGGAAACGCACAGCGGACATGCAGTAGCACGGTCTCAGATGAAGGGGTTTGGGGGGATGTTATCGTTTGTAATCAAAGGCAATGCCATGGGTGCAGATCGATTTATTGAACAGCTACGCTATTTTACCAACGCCACTAGTCTTGGCGGCGTGGAGAGCCTTATCGAAAGGCGATCCAGGATTCAAGGAGTAAGCGAGGGAATTCCCGAACAACTCATCCGGATGTCGGTAGGGTTGGAAAATGTGACTGATTTGTTGGAAGACCTGGAAAAAGGCCTGCAGATTTTACAATAGCGACTATTGATTCATTTTTATCAATTCCTGGGTTGATTTCGCCTCATCCCGGTCCTTTTTTGCCGTTCCGTTCTCTTTTGGGGACGTGCTTTTTTTGAATTTTGAAAGCGTTACTTCCATATCAGCGCCAGCCTCGATTTCTATTTTTTCGGAATAGACCACCCCTTTCATTTTTGCCTCTGCCGAGAACCGGGCCAATCCTTGTATATGGAGATCCCCAAAAACCTCTCCCATGACACATATCTCCGAACCATGGATATCTCCCAGCACTCTTCCTGAAACGCCTACGATCACTTTCTTTTTAGTAATTACATTTCCGGTGATATCCCCTTCAATCCGGATATCACTGGTTGCCTCAATATTCCCCTTTATATTCAAACCAGGGGCAAATACTGATGTTGAGCTGGCCATTTCCATTTCTTCCTGAATTTTTCGTTCCTTGGTCCACATAAAATCAACTACTATTAATTCCGCTATAATCTATTTTTTTAAAGAGGAGATCGTTAAGATGCACAGGTTCAGATTACCAAACAAATATACGGAAATGACCTACGAAATTCCTAACGGCCAGGTCGAAATCAAACGACAGGTAGCCTATCCAGCCCAACCATCCCGATCCAGACTTCGGTACTGGATTGCTTCGGCCAGATGCTCAACCTTGATGTCATCGGTACCCGCCAGGTCAGCTATGGTTCTGGAAACTTTCAGAATCCGATCGTATGCCCTTGCGGACAAGCCCAGCCGCTCCATAGCAGTCTTCAATAAGGTCTTTCCGGCTTGATTTATTTTACAAACCTCCTTTACGGTATGGGAAGGCATCATGGCATTGCAGAAAACCTCCGGACTGTCGGTAAACCGGTTAAGTTGCCGTTCCCTGGCTAGCGAAACCCGCTGCCGGATCGACTTACTCGCCTCTGATTTCCCGTCAGAAGTCATTTCCTCAAAGTTAACCGGTGTTACTTCCACGTGAAGGTCTATGCGGTCCAGCAACGGACCACTCACCCGGTTAAGATATTTTTGAACCACTCCTGGTCCACATACACACTCTTTGTCTGGATGATTATAATACCCACAGGGACACGGATTCATACTGGCCACCAGCATAAAGTTTGCAGGAAAATCGACCGAAATTTTAGCCCTTGAAATGGTCACTCTTCTTTCCTCCAATGGCTGTCGCATTACTTCCAATACCGTACGTTTAAACTCCGGCAACTCATCCAAAAACAAAACGCCATTATGGGAAAGGGATATTTCTCCCGGTTGGGGGTTTCCCCCTCCTCCCACCAGGGCTACATCACTTATCGTATGGTGAGGGGAGCGAAAAGGCCGCTGTGCCACCAAGGAAGCTTCTGCCCCCAACCTCCCTGCGACGGAATGGATTTTGGTTGTCTCCAGTGCCTCCTGTAAACTTAAGGGAGGCAAAATGGATGGCAGTCGTTTCGCTAACATGGTTTTACCAGCACCAGGCGGCCCTATCATGATGACGTTATGTCCGCCCGCAGCAGCTATTTCCATGGCGCGCTTGATATTTTCCTGACCCTGAACGTCCGCAAAGTCAAAGGCATATTCTTCCAGGGAGTTAAAAAATATATTTCGGGTATCGGTTACCAGCGGTGAGATCTCCTGCTTGCCTTCCAAAAAATGAATCGCCTCCTGCAGGGTTTCCACCCCAATGATGTCCAACTTATTTACAATAGCCGCTTCTTTGGCATTTTCTTTCGGCAATATAAATCCTTTGAATCCTCGTTTTCTTGCTTCAATGGCAATGGGCAACACCCCTTTTATCGTTCGCAATCTCCCATCCAACGAAAGCTCTCCCATGATCACATAGTCCTCCAATGCCGGAAACACTGCCTGTTCGGAGCCTTGTACGATCCCCATGGCAATGGGAAGGTCGTAAGAAGAACCTTCCTTCCGGATATCAGCAGGGGCCAGGTTGATGACCACTTTTTGTCGCGGCATGCGATACCCAAAATACTTCAGGGAGGATTCCACTCGCTGCTGGCTCTCTTTGACGGCACTATCAGGAAGCCCTACCATATAAAAACTGGTGCCCTGGCCTACGTTTACCTCTATGGTGATTAATTTTGCATCTACTCCCGATACTGCACTTCCAAAAGTTTTAGCTACCATATTTCCTATGTGAAATGAAAAAACACAAACTGCCTCCTGGTAAAATAGGCCCCACTATTTAAAATTTTCCCTGGGCTTTATAGAAGAAGAATCCTTATCCTCAGGCTGTTCCTCAATTTTCTTATCCATTTGCCCCATTTTCACTCCTCTTTCCAGGTCAAAAACCATGGCTTTCAACTCTTTTTTCTCCTGATCCGTTTTTTTAATCTTGCTTTCCAGGCTACTTGAAAGTGCCCAACCTGCGCCCCAGGTAATCAAATAAACAACCAAACCGGCAAGAAACCAGGAAACCACTTCTCCTGCCTCAGGACTTCCTCCCCACATCCTGTCATAGGTCAGAAAATAAACCAGTCCAAGCCCGAAAAACAAGGCGGTTAAAAGCTGAAAGATATTATTTACTTTTTTCATAGGAGATCTTATAGGGTTTGTTAACACAATATACTAAACTGACTGCATTTGGGAAAGTTTCTTGTATAATCCATTCATTTCCATTAATTCCTCGTGGCTGCCACGCTCCACGATTTGTCCTCCATCTATCACCAAAATTTCATCTGCATGCTGGATGGTGCTCAACCGATGGGCAATGACAAGTGAAGTCCGGTTGGCCATTAGTTTTGCCAGTGCTTCCTGGACCAATCGTTCCGATTCGGAATCCAGCGCTGAAGTGGCCTCATCCAGGATTAAAATAGCCGGGTTCTTTAAAACAGCTCTGGCAATGCTCAGGCGCTGTCGCTGTCCACCGGATAATTTAGCCCCCCTTTCCCCGATATTCGTCTGATAACCCTCCTCCAAGTTCATGATAAAATCATGCGCATTGGCAATGGTAGCGGCCTTTTTTACCTTCTCCATAGAAACACCCTCCATTCCAAAGGCGATATTTTGGTACACCGAATCATTAAAAAGAATGGATTCCTGGGTAACAATCCCCATATGATGCCGCAGGTCTGAAATTTTCAGATATTTGATGTCTTGCCCGTCAATTTTTATCAATCCCTCTGTAGGATCATAAAACCGGGGCAGCAAATCCGCAAGCGTTGACTTTCCACCTCCTGAAGGACCGACCAGCGCGATGGTCTTTCCCTTTTTAAGTTCAAAATCTATTCCTTTCAATACTGGTGTTTCCTGATAGGCAAAACCTACATTTTGAAACACCACGCCCTCTCTAAACTGCGACAGGGATATGGCATCCGGAGCTTCCTGGATTTCTGGTTTTGCATCGACTACATCAAATATCCGTCTTGCCGAGGCTAAGCCCCGCTGAATACTGCTGAGTGCCCTCGATATTTCCTTCGCCGGATTCAGCACCTGCGTAAATAAAATGATGTAGGCAATGAACTCACTCGCGCTCAGGCTGGACGTGTTGGTCAAAACCAAATTACCTCCGTATAAGAGAATCCCCGCCACGACCGTTACGCCCAAAAATTGGCTGATCGGAGAGGCCAGTTCGTACTTTCGGGCCATGGATACGTTTACCCTGGCATAATAATCCGTCTCTGCCTCAAACTTCTGGTGAACAAATTTCCGGGCACCAAAGGCCTTTACCACCCGCATACCTCCAATGGTTTCGTCCAGAATATTGACGATTCTTCCCAGGGATTCCTGACTCTGCACGGCCGATTTTTTCAATCGTTTGGTTACATAACCAATGATTGCTCCGGAAACCGGAATCAGCAGGATGGTAAACAAGGTCAGTTGTACGGACATGAAAAATAACACGGCAAAATAGAGGATGACCGTTACGGGTTCCTTGAATACCACTCTCAGGGACTGTACAATGCTGTTTTCTACTTCCTGAATGTCATTGGTCATCTTAGAAATGAGGTCTCCTTTCCTTTCCGTAGAAAAATATCCCAGGTGCATCCCGCTAACCGCAGTGAATATCCGAATGCGCATTCCCTGAATAATATCGGCTCTTACTTTGGCCAAAACCACTCCTGACAAGTAAGCAAAAAGGTTACTCAGGAATACGGATACGACGATTATTACACATACATATACCAGGGTGCCGAATTTGCCATAAGCGTTGGCTATCTCCAGAAAAAAATGGTTAAACAGGTGCATAAAATACTGAATGGAAAAGGAAAATTCCGGCCTTTCACGATAAGCCTGTAACTCTTCTGGCCCTACTTGCTCAAAAATGACATCAAAAAGAGGCTTTAGCAGGGTGAAATTCAGCAGTCCAAATACAATCGCCAGAAACGCATATGCCACATATTGAGGAAAATACCGCCTGTAAGGCCGGGCATAGGCAAGTATACGTAGATAAGTTTCCATAAAAGCTTTTTTCAATAAAGGGCGCAATTTACAATTTTTTACCGGGTGTAGGACCTACGGCTTCTCATACGCTTCCTAAAAATGTGGATCAAACCGGCTCCTATTCCATCGCAGAGCCAACTGGGAAAATACCGCATCTGAAGCAGGAAACACCCCCCCTGAATCCCGGCGCAGCGTTTGAGACAAATCCAGAAACAGATTGTGGCGAATCATGTAGGAAGCCCTGAGGGTATACATGCGGGTATGGGTTTTTTCTCCCTGTCCAATGACATTTCCAAACAGGGAGGTGCTATTATCAATTCTGTTTTTTAAAATATCCCCCCCGTAATTATCCGTAGGTGCCGGATCCTTTCCCTGCATCTGGAAGAGAAAAGTTCCGCTTACACTGAGTCTAGCCAAGGGCCGGTACCTGCCCAGTAGGATCAACTCCCTGAAATTAGCTCCCCGTGGATGGGTAAGGGGAATCCGGTAGTTGGTATATGACTGGTAATCAAACTTTTCCTGAAACGTATACGGTCGGGCCTGATTGTACTCCAGTTGTACATCCAGATTATCAATGCCCGCTACCGATACGTAGTTTAAGCCAAGTTGGAATCCATGCTTGTTCCGGCTGGACCCTTTACCTGAGATACCGAAAAACTCATTGAAAACAAATTCATCCAATACAAATTGTCCATAGAGCTGCCATCCGTTACCCGGATGCCATTTAAAATCCGTACCGACCATGACCTTATCCGGGGTACCTAACTGATGCTCCACCCAGCGGTAAAAAATTAAGGGATTGAGGTAATTCCAATCCATCTGGTTGGCCATTACCGACTCGTATATTCCCAAATTAAATCTCTGGCTCAGATTAACTCCCAATCGGTGAAAGGAAAACCATTTTTGGGGGTAACGGCCATCTGTCGGGAAACCACCTGCTGTGAGGATATCTGCGGTAAGCTGCCCCCAGAGATTAGTGAAATTTACAGGCCCTATTTGGGTATTCAGCTTTAAAAAAACAAAAGGATTTGAAAAATCTGAAAGCACAAAAGAGCGGAACCCCTGTCCTATAAAATGGCTGTCATGCCCAAAATGAACCTGAATATGCCGGGTGGCATTGAAATTAACCTGGCCCCGGGCTGAAAAAAAGCTGTAACCATTATCCCCGTACCGTTTCCAAAATCCCTGTTCGGGTATCGCACCTTGCTGCTGAACGTATCGCTTAATCCAGGAAGGAAAAACCAAATCAGTGGTCGTAAGCATAGTCTGAAATCCAATTTTTTTATCAATACTTCCTCTGACGGTGACCCCTCGGGTATTGCGGAATCGCAGCTCATCCTCCCCTTGCTCTATTCCCCCCTGAAAATAAATCACCGGATTGATATGAACATCCCATGCATCATCTTTGTAGGAGTAAAAGTCGGCAGGTCGCTGGTAAATTTTCCGCTGCTTATTTTGCACAGCGGAGGTAAGGGTATCTGAGGTATACTCCCAGCTATCCTGCAGCAGGTAAGAAATGGTAAAGGCATCAACTGCGCTTAGGGATCCGGCTGAATCCTGGTATTTTTGCAAAAAGTCCACCACTTCCTTTCTGCGGAAGGGTTTTACTCCGGTATGGAATTCTTTAGCAAAAAACCCCTGTTTGATTTCCAGGCGTTCGATAAGTTGATAATAGTCCCGGTCGTAGGGCAGCAAGGGACTCTGGGCCTGAATTGCTGGCAATTGGAAAAATGCGACTAAAAAACTAAAAAAAAGCACTCTCATAAAAGTAATCGTTTGGTTTACTACCTGCTTTCCACGGACAAAATCCTTCAAATCGAGCTCCCTCACAAGCAACTGACAAGCTGAATTATTCGGTTTTGGCTTAAAATTAAGGAAGTATTTTATATTTGAAAGAGAATGTTTTGGAGAAAATTATAAAAAGGAGTAAATTTGTGCCTCAATTTGAAGAAGAAGAAAATAACAGGCTATACAATGAAAAAAGAAATTCACCCCAATTACAGACAAGTAGTATTTCTTGATACTTCCAGCGATTATAAATTCATGACCAAATCCACCATCGAGACCGGTGAAACCATTACCTGGGAAGATGGCAACGATTACCCGCTGGTGAAAGTAGAGGTAAGTTCTGCTTCGCATCCTTTTTACACGGGTAAGAAAATGTTGCTGGATACTGCCGGACGGGTGGAGAAATTCAACAGAAGGTACAAGAAAAAATAATTATTTCAGGATATCGCCTGAGAATAAGTCTACCGGAAGCTTTATTCCGGTAGACTTTTTTATTTTTGTGATATGGATCATATCATGTTGTTTGATGACCCCAGAAGCAGGGGCAACCTTTTGCCTTTCACTTTTACCCGACCGGTGGCGGACCTTCGGATTGGGATTTTAAAAATCAGCGAAAAGTGGCAACACCATTTGCAGGCAAAACAGGTAGGACATTTCACACAGGATTATTTGCAAACTAAATTTCCTGCCTTGACGGTTCCCTCCCTTTACCTTAACGGAGCCGTTTGTCCCGATGAGGATTTGCTGGCAGCCGTGGTGGGGCTTAAAAACAACGAATCCCTCTGGCACCAGGACACCCTATTGGCTACTTACCTGGAAAAACCCGAGCAATTTCAGCCCGATCACCTACCGAATAAGAAAAAAGTGCTTTTTGAGAAAGACGTTCGGGTGATCACCCGGAACTGGCATATTTTCCAATTCAACGGGAGTGAAATTCAGAAGGATTTTGACTTGCTGACTAAAAGGCGGGTTTCCTCGGGCACGGACGACCCCCACACGCACCTCTATAACGAGCCCAATATTTTCATTGAAAAAGGAGCCAAAGTAAGGGCATCCGTTCTCAATGCCAGCAATGGCCCCATCTACATTGGGAAAAATGCTCATATTATGGAAGGGTGTCTGATCCGGGGACCTTTCGCCCTAGGCGAGGATGCTACATTAAGCATGGGAGCCAAGATTCGGGAAAATACGACGGTAGGCCCCAAATGTAAAGTGGGGGGAGAGGTGTCCAATGTAGTCTTCATGGGGCATAGCAACAAGGCCCACGATGGCTATATGGGCAATAGTGTGGTGGGAGAATGGTGTAATTTCGGTGCCAATACCGTCGTTTCTAACCTAAAAAACAATCACATGCCGGTCAAGGTATGGGATTATACCAAAGGTGGTTTCGCCGACACAGGACTCCAGTTTTGTGGGTCCATGATAGCGGATCATGTTAAATTGGGTATTGGCACTACCCTGAATACCGGAACAATCATCGGGGTCGGAGCCAATTTATTTGGGGAGGGATTTCCCAGAAAATTTGTTTCCTCCTTTGCCTGGGGAGGGTCTGCGGGCTTTAGCACATTCAAACTGATGCGATTTGAAGAGACCGCACAAAAAGCCATGGCATTTAAAGGAATGGAGTTTAATGAAAAGGAGCGATCCATCCTACAGCGGGTATTTGAACTTACCCGGCCTTACCGCATCTGGGACAAAGAATTTTAACTCAAAAAACATGCTTTTTTCTTCGATTCCGGGACTTGGAGACACCAAGGAAAAACTCATCAATGCTATCAGAAATGATCACCTGGCCCATGCCTTATTGTTTCACGGAAAAGAGGGTAGTGCCAATCTTTCCCTTGCATTGGCACTTGCTACCTATATCAACTGCCAAGATCCGGGGGAATCCGATGCCTGCGGGAAGTGCCCCTCTTGCCTGAAAATGGAGAAATTGATTCATCCAGATGTCAATTTTGCGATCCCTCTTCCCGCTCCTCCCCAAAAAAAGGGCAAGGAAAAGGAAGAAAGCGAAGACAAGAAAGTCGACTACCTGGCTTCCTGGCGATCCTTTGTTCGTGAAAAAACCTATGGAAATTTCCAGGATTGGAATGCCCATTTGGGAATAAACAAGCCACTGAGTATTTCTAAGAGCACTGCTAAGGAAATTGTAAAAACCCTCTCTTTAAAATCATTCGAAGGGGGGTATAAAATGATGCTCATTTGGGCTCCGGAAACCATGAATTTATCTTCCGCAAATGCTTTGCTAAAAATTCTTGAGGAACCCCCAGCCAAAACCCTGTTTTTGATGGTCAGTCAGCAACATGAAAACCTGCTGACAACCATCCTTTCCCGAGCCCAAAAAATCCATGTGAGAAATTTCTCGGACGAGGAAATACAGCATTTCCTGGTAAAATCAGGCTTGTCAAACACCGTGGCAGCTCAACAAATTGCCCCGCTGGCTGATGGCAACATGCGCGAGGCACTGCTACTCTCCCAAAATGTGGAAGACAAGAACACCCAACTATTCAGAGATTGGTTACGAGATTGCTATTCGGTGGATATTTCTTCTTTGCTGCGGTTTTCAGAGCAGGTCAGTGCGTCCGGAAAAGAAGCCCAAAAATCGCTTATTTTGACGGGAGTAAATGTAATCAGGGAATCACTCCTAAACAGGGCCCAGTTACCGGACCTGATGCGAACCAATGATACGGACCGGGAGTTTATTGTGAAATTCAGCAGTACGGTTCTCAATGATGAAAAATTAACAAAAATCTACACCCTATTGAATGAAGCCCATTACCATTTGGAAAGAAATGCCAATTCAAAAATCCTGTTTTTAGACCTGGCATTTTCCCTCGCCAAAATAATCAAGTCTGCTTAAGGTAGAATCCACCGGGAAAAGTCTGGATTACCTGTGGAAAGGGTTATCTTTGAAGCAATGGAAAAATCAATAATTGGGAGAAAAGAAACGGTCCGGTTACCAGATTGGGAGATCGAAAAAATCACTGCCAAGGTAGATACAGGGGCATACAATTGCACGATTTATGCTTCGGCAGTGAAGGAAATTCAGGAGAAAGGGCAAAACCTACTTGAGTTTATATTGCTAGCTCCTGCTGACCCAGGCTACACGGGAAAAACGATTCATACCTCCAAATACAAAGTCAAGAAAGTAAAAAACTCCTTCGGTCAAATGGAAAAGCGCTATTTGGTCCTGACTACCCTTTCCTTGGGAGCCCGAACTTTTTCTGCGGCTTTTACCCTATCGGACCGGTCTAAAATGAAACATGCGGTATTACTCGGTAGAAAAATACTGAAAGGCAGGTTTTTGGTCGATGTGGAAAAAACATTTTTGGCCGGAGTACCCATTATTAAAGAGAAACAAACATGAAAATAGCAGTACTATCCCGAAACACCCAGTTATATTCCACCAAAAGGCTGGTCCAGGCCATTCGGGAAGCAGGGCATGAAGCCGTGGTAATCGATCACTCCGCCTGTGACCTGATCATTGAGCAAAACGGACCATACATTCTGTACAAAGGTGAAAAGCTTACCGGGATCGATGCCATCATCCCCCGAATAGGAGCATCCGTCACTTTCTACGGAACAGCGGTGGTCCGGCAATTTGAATTAATGGGCGTTTTCTCAGCCGTAGAATCCCAGGCCATTGTACGGAGCAGGGATAAGTTAAGATCCCTGCAGATACTGTCCCGTGAAGGCTTGGGAATGCCTAAAACGGCCTTCACCAATTTTTCCAAAGGGGGAGAAAAACAACTGGTGGAAATGGTGGGCGGTGCGCCCCTTATTATCAAGCTCCTGGAAGGAACCCAGGGGTTGGGAGTGGTTCTGGCCGAGACCAAAAAGGCGGGACAATCCGTCATTGAAGCCTTTCATGGCCTTAAGGCCAGGATTATTGTGCAGGAATTTATCAAAGAAGCCAAAGGAGCGGATATACGTGCATTTATAGTGAATAACCGGGTGGTAGGTGCCATGAAACGTCAGGGAGCGGAAGGAGAATTCCGATCCAACCTGCACCGGGGAGGAAAAGCAGAAGTAATTCGCCTCAGCAAAGCAGAAAGAACCGCTGCATTAAACGCTGCCAAAGCACTGGGGCTATCCGTGGCCGGTGTGGACATGCTCCAATCAGACAGGGGCCCGCTAATATTGGAAGTCAACAGCTCACCGGGTCTGGAAGGTATTGAAAAAGCAACCGGTATCGATATCGCAGGGAAAATTATTTCCTTCATCGAAACCTCCTTGGAGAAAAATTCCAGTAAACGAAAAACCGATCAATAATGAAACCCATTCGAATAGGAACGAGGGGTAGCAAGCTGGCCCTTTTTCAAGCGCACCACGTGGCTGATTTACTCCGTCAAAAGGGCCTTGCAACGGAAATCGTTATCATTGAAACCAAAGGAGATCAGGTCCTGGACGTGGCCATTTCCAAGATAGGCAGCAAAGGGGTTTTCACCGAAGAACTGGAAAATCAGCTGGCGGAAAACAAAATCGACATTGCAGTCCATAGTGCCAAAGACCTGCCTTCCCGCCTACCGGAAGGGTTTGACGTCATCGCTTTCACGGAGAGGGAAAAGGCCAATGACGTGATTATCAGTCATAAAAAAGATTTGCCCGATCTGGGCAGCAAAGAACCATTGCTGATGGGCACCTCCTCTACGCGAAGAATCGCCACGCTCCGGTACTACTACCCTCATGTGCGCACCACCGATATACGGGGAAATTTACAAACCCGGATAGCTAAAATGGAGAATGGTGTCTGTGACGGTCTGTTATTGGCCTACGCCGGCGTGCACCGCATGGGGTACGATGCCCTCATCCGGTCTTACCTGTCATTGGATCAATTTATTCCCGCAGTAGGACAAGGATGTATAGGGGTGGAGGCACACCAAAGCCTAGCTCCCCAAACAAAAACGGCCATTTATGAAGCGGTGAATCATACCGCTACGGCCTTTTGCCTACAGGCCGAAAGGAGCTTTTTACGGGTATTGGAAGGAGGGTGCAGTATCCCCGCCTTTGCCCTGGCGGTCTGGGAAGGATCCACCCTGCATATAAAAGGTGGGCTATTACAGCTTGAAGGAAAAGAAAGGCTATACGATTCGTTTAAAGGCAGCAAAAAGGAAGCCGTTTCGATGGGGATTCGATTGGCCGAAAGCATTTTGGCAAAAGGTGGCGATAAATTGCTAAAAGAAATCAAACAGCAACTCCATGAATAAGTCCCTACTCATTTTGGCTTTTAGCTTGCTTCTGGCTGGTTCCTGTGCGAGTGAAAAGGATTACCTGGTGACCATCTCCACCGAATACGGAACCATGTATGCGATCCTTTACGATGAGACTCCCGCTCATAAGGAAAATTTTCTTGAACTAGCTCGTGAGGGAAGGTACGATTCCACTCAATTTCATCGGGTAATCAGTGATTTTATGGTTCAGGGCGGAGACGTATTCACTCAGGAGGGATTGCCTCCGGATGAATGGTACACCCTACCAGCGGAATTAGACCCTTCTCTCATCCATGAAAAAGGGAGTATTGCAGCTGCCCGGCAGGGAGACCGCATGAATCCGGAAAAAAGGTCCAGTGGTTGTCAATTTTACCTGGTGGATGGAAAGGTTTACAGCAAAGAGGAACTGACCACCGACATTCCCAAACTTCAAAAGGCCTTCACTCAGTATTTGCAGCTTGATAGTAACGTGGAGTTGCGTGAGACTTACCGTCGACTATACCAAAATCAGGAAATTGATAGTTTAAATGCACTAATGCTTTCAAAAAAAGTAGTGCTGGAACAATTTTTTAATGTAAATTTGGAGTTAGACAAACGGAAAAATCAGATAGAAGCTTACACTACCGTTGGAGGCACTCCTCATCTGGATGACAGCTACACGGTCTTTGGGAAAGTAATCAAAGGGCTGGAGATAATGGAAAAAATTTCCGAGCTGGAAACAGGCCCCAATGACAAACCGATTACTCCTGTATATATGGATGTAAACGT
This sequence comes from Cyclobacterium sp., assembly GCA_041685605.1. Classification (GTDB taxonomy): domain Bacteria; phylum Bacteroidota; class Bacteroidia; order Cytophagales; family Cyclobacteriaceae; genus Cyclobacterium. The sequence goes on from JAWLFL010000003.1 coordinate 32,381, forward strand.
TGAAATGGTTTCGAAGAAAAAAATTACCAGAGAATATGGATATAAATATCCTGAAGAGTGAAAAACCAAAGGTATTAATCACCGGAGCAAACGGATTATTGGGGCAGAAAATTGTCAAAAAAATCCTGATCGACGGGAAATACGATGCTATCGCCACAGGTAGGGGTCCCTGCCGATTACCGGGTGAATGGGAAGGTTACGACTTTGAACAGATGGACATTACCAATAAAAAAGAGGTAATGGAGGTTTTTAAGATTTATGCTCCTCAGTATGTCATTCATGCCGCTTCCATGACGGACGTAGATCGCTGTGAGGTAAATCGCCACAGTTGTTTTGAACAAAACGTGACAGGTACACAACATATTATTGAAGGAAGTAAGGCCTGTAAATCCCATTTAATATTCCTTTCTACGGACTTCATTTTTGATGGTAAAAACGGACCTTATGATGAAGAAGACCAGCCGAACCCTCTAAATTATTACGGAAAGACCAAGCTGGAAACCGAAAAATTGGTCCAAAACTATCCTTACAATTGGTCCATTGTCCGGACCAATCTGGTGTATGGTACGGCGCACGACATGAGCCGGTCCAATATTATTTTATGGGTAAAGAAAGGACTCGAACAACATAAAGTATTAGAATTAGTGGACGATCAATTCAGAACGCCTACGCTGGCGGAAGATCTCGCCGAAGGATGCCTGCTAATGGCTGATAAAGGTGCCACAGGTATTTTTAACATATCCGGAGAAGAATTGCTCACCCCTTACGACATGGCACTGATGACGGCGATGTTTTTTGGCTTGGATCGGGAGGGCATACAAAAAACAGACTCCTCCCATTTCGGCCAGGTAGCAGCCAGACCGCTACGTACCGGTCTGATCATTACCAAAGCAAAAGATATTCTGGGATTTCAGCCCAAAAGTTTTGAAGATGGAATTGGTATTCTGGCAAAACAAATTAAATTAGCCGATTACAAAACCTGATATTCTTTTTCTTTGAACACCTAATACACTTCCAATATTATGCAAAATTCTGGCAATAGCTCCTCCAGAGGACAATGGGGATCTACATTTGGTTTTATAATGGCTGCGGGAGGTTCGGCCGTGGGACTAGGAAACATTTGGCGATTCCCCTATATTACCGGGCAAAACGGAGGTGGAGCATTTGTCTTTGTTTACGTTCTTTGTGTTTTATTGATCGGACTTCCGCTCTTGTTAAATGAAATAGCACTGGGCAGAAAATCAGGAAAAAACCCGGTGGGTGCCATCAAGGAAACTGGAGGAAACCGTTTTTGGCAATCAGCTGGTGTACTCTGTGTTCTGGTCTGTTTTGCCGTACTAAGTTATTATTCCGTGATCGCTGGCTGGACCATCGGCTATATTTTTACGGAGCTCATTAATGTTCCGGTGGATTTTGAGGATTTTGTCCAAACCCCGCTATACGTTATTCCCTTGTGCATGGTTTTTATTTTGCTGACCATTTCTGTGGTCTTGGGAGGTATTTCAGGCGGTATCGAAAAAGCGGCTAAATTTTTAATGCCCGTTTTGTTTCTAATCATCATATTGATCGCAGCTCGCGCCGTCACCCTTCCGGGAGCGGGGGCCGGGATCGAATACTACCTTTCACCGGACTTCACCAAAATCAACGGAAAAGTAATCCTCTCGGCCCTGGGCCAGGCATTTTTCAGCTTATCGGTAGGCTGGGGATTGATGATCACGTTCGGATCCTATTTGCCTAGAGACAGTAACGTCATTCAATCCTCCGGATGGATTGCCGGAATGGACAGCATGGTCGCACTTATGGGAGGGTTGATGATATTTCCGGCCCTATTTGCCCTTCTACCTGGAGTAAGCCCCGATGAGGGGCCAGCATTGGTTTTCAATGTACTCCCACGGGTATTTGACCAGATTGAACCTTTTGGGAATATTATCGGAGGCATGTTTTTCCTCTTATTACTCGTGGCAGCCCTGACCTCCAGCATTTCCATGCTGGAAGTGCCTGTGGCTTATTTTATTGATGAAAGGAACTGGTCACGTAAAAAAGCCACCTGGACCATTGGGATCGCCGCAATGGTATTAAGCATTCCCTCCTCTCTGGCGGCTGTACAAGGAAATTTTTTCAACAAACTGGGCTTTAATTTTTTCGGGAGACAAATAGCCGGTTTCTTTGACCTGATGGACTTCTTTTTTGGGACTCTGGCGATTGTAGTGATTTGTCTGATGCTCAGCCTGTATACCGGATGGATCAAAAATGTAAAAGAATATGCCTCCGAAATCGCACAGGGATCTACCTTCTTTGTGGGCTTTCCCAGAAAAGCCTGGATTTTCTTTATCAGATGGATATGTCCCATTGTGATCCTTCTGGTCCTTATGAACATGATCGGGATCTTTGGAGCACCTGGCGAAGGGGGATAAACCAGAACGATCGATAAAATAAATGGTAGCCACAAACCGGGCTACCATTTATTATTCCATAGATATATATACGCGTCAGAAACCTTACCAGGTTCTGGGGTAATCGATGTTTGAAGAATCATCCGAGGATTCGGTAGAGGAGCTTTCCTTAAAGGACTCTCGCTCTGATTTGGCTATAGGCTTAACCGGCACATCCTTTTTTCTGGCCGTTCTATCATCCAGCATGGAATATAATTCCTCCCGGCTGACCGAGTTAATTTTACTCGATTTTGAGGATTCTTCAACGGACTTGGCATCTACTACCTGTATACCGCTATTGATCTGGGCTCCTTTGTGGATGAAAATGGAACTGGTCGTAATGTTTCCAGAAACCTTCGCATCGGAATAAATGGTCGTTTCTCCTTTGATGTAAAGATCCCCCATCACCTCTCCACTGATGCTGATCTCCTCCGCGATGATATCCCCGGTGATGGAAGCCTTCTCTCCGATCACTACTTTTTTATCCGTACGGATACTTCCTACCAATATACCATCTGCTCTGATGTCACTTTTGGAAATGATGTCCCCTGTAAGCTCAAACCCAAGTGACAATACCGTCACTTTTCCTGCATGAGGTTCTTCATTTTGTTGCTTATTGGATCCGAATTTCATAGGCTCAATAGTCTTCTTTTTCTTGTTTAAACGTAGTGAGTATAGTTGAACTATTCCCCAGATCTAGTCCGACCGCTTTGTCTTTAGCACCTCCGCCGATAGCGAGACTATTATAACAATAGCCTATAGAGGCCATTTGTTCAGGTGCCTCCGGCACGTGCACATTTAACAAGCCATCAAATTCATCTCGGAATAAATTTACCAACTCAGCGTAATTGGCTCCGCCTCCTGCCAGGTAAAGATCGGCCGATTTTGAGAAATCGCTATCCGAAAAAGCCTTTCTTAAAGAGGGAGAAATCACGTCATTGTAATATTGCGTAATTACCTGCTTGCGAAGCTCTCTTAAGTCCAAACGCTTCCTATTCAGGATAATTGTTCCTTCACTAAAATATTGGTCGATTTGATGCTCTGTTTTCAAATCCAGGTAATTATCTTTCTGCAGCTCCCGGGTGATGAGATTGATAGCGTAGCGAAGGCCAAAAGTAGACACACTGGATCGTTGCACCAGCCCGCCTTCGGTGCTGAGTATGGCCTCCATCGTACCATACCCAAGACTAATCATAAAAAAGTTTTTCGGTGCATCCTGAAACTGTTGCCTCACCGCCATGCTACAACCTACTACCTCGGGAATCACCGCTACCCGGTCGACTTCTACAGCCATTTTCTTTCGACCTCCCCCTCCAAAAGTCTGCGTATCGTATTCTATAATGTGTTCATTTTCCAACAATCGATAGGCGTTTTCCTTAAAGACCTGAAAAGTCGAAAAGGGAAATCCGGTAGTAACCGTAATGGGACTTCCCAGTTTTTGAGAGGCCAGCAAAAGACCTGATTTTAAAAAGATCCGGTAGTCTATTTCATCCGGAGAACTATTGATATTTCGGTGTGGCGAAGTCCCCTCGGAAAGCGCCAGGTCTCCTACCAGGTATCCAATGTTATCGTGATAAATTTTTAGTCCGGAAACCAAATCCCTGGCCACATTCCTTAGCTCAAGGTTGCTGCTTTCTAATACACTGGGGTACTTTAGTACTTCTATCATGGAAATTATTTTTATTCTTTTATCCTTTATAAAACAGTATTCCGTATTTGTTATCGTAAAATATTAAAAACTAGTGCCTAACAGGGATAAATATTCCTGACTCATTTGCACAATCCAATCGGAAACAGGAAGCCTTGCAAACTTACTTATTTTTATCAATATTTAAAGAGAGCCAGGGACTAACCTTTTGTTTAAAGACAAATTAAAGGAACCTAGCGGAAATAACAAGCTACTTGTGAAAGTTTATGCCCATTATTTTGCATTTGGTAGAAAATGGTACCCTTTTTTGATTTCTGCCCGTTTTACACAAAGGTATTTTCCAGAAACTAACCGTATCCTTTTGAATTTGTGTAGTTTTATAATCAGACTAATGCACCCTTATTCATGAGCCACTTCATGTACACTTGTCTTACATGCTTCTTATTAACCCTCGTTTTGGTCAACGCGCAGGCACAGGAGTTTTCCATCGGACCAAAATTGGGGATTTCCCAGGGAAACATTTCCGTTAGCGACAATAATTTCTCCAAAGGCAATGAAAAATTAGGTTACCACCTGGGGCTCTTTGCCAGACTCGGAGGCAATCGGATTTTTATCCAGCCCGAAGTTCTCTACAGCAATACTGGAGGAGAATTTGAAGACATTCAAACAGGAAATACAGTAACTTACTCGGCTAGTTTTGACCGAATAGATGTCCCATTAATGGGTGGTTTTAAGATCGCCCGGTTCTTCCGGGTACAGGCTGGCCCCATTGTTACATTTATCCTGGATAGCGAATTGACCGCTGGAAACCCTTCCGTTCCGATTGATTCGGACCCAAACACCGCAACTTTAGGATACCAGGCAGGAATCGGCCTGGATATCGCCAACATGATCCTTGATTTTAAATACGAAGGAGCCCTGGCCAACCATGTGGATGCGATCGCCGGGCTTAATACCGACCAAAGACAAAATCAACTAATCCTATCCCTGGGTATCCGCTTATTTTAAGTCGGCTCAGGGAAAAGCTAGTTTTACCCCACCTGATCCAGAAAATTACGGGGCTTCCGATTCAATTTTCGAAATTGGCTCGGTGTCATACCCGTGTGTTTCTTAAACTGCGCAGAAAAATGTTGCATACTGCTATAGCCCAGCTTCCAAGCCACCTCTGAAATATTATGGGCCTCATAACTGAGTAACTCCCTGGCCTTCTCTATTTTCAACTCAATGAAATAGTGTTCGATGGTAATTCCTTGCAGGCTACTGAACAGCTGGCTTAAACGGGAATAGCCCAGGCCCGTTTCTTGGGAAAGAATTTGGGAAATTGGGGTATCCAATTCCTCACTTCCCTTTTCCAGCAATTGCAATAAGGTTAATTTGACGGTTTCTACCCAGACGGTTTCCCTGGACTTTGCCAAAGCAAACCCTAAGGAGTTAAGCCGTTTCTCAAAGGTTTCAGGCAATGGTTTTACCAGCGGCTCTTTTAAAAGTACCAAGCCCAATTCCACCTTTTCAAAAACAAGTCCCATTTCCCGGAGGATTTCTTCCACCGCCATGATGCATCGGGGACAGACCATGTTTTTAATTCGTATCTCTTGCATGCCTGATTAACAAGCACTGCTAAAAATAAATTTCAAAAAGCCCCTTTCTAGATACCGGGACACAAAAAAAAGGCTGTCTTGGGACAGCCTTTTTTTCTGTTAGTGGGTAATTCAATTTTTTTATCGGACTGAAAGAAAATTTCCAAATCCGCTGTTGTCTGAAATCTTGATAGAAATGTCTTCTAATGAAGTGACGTTTTCAAATTTAAACTTTTTTCCAAAAGTTTCACCCGTTATAGGTGCTTCGAAAACCAATCTTCCCTTATCAAATATCTCCAGGGTTTTTTCAACTCCATTCAAATTTTTCAAAACCAAGGCCAGCGTCTTGCTATCCAATTCGGTTACCTTTGCGAAATAGGTTTTCTCAAGGCTTTTTGGTCCCAGATTAACTTCAAAATCAGATCGTTTTCCCGATGCGGCATTGAAAACCTCGATTTGGTAGTTACCCAAATCCAATTTATTTAAGTCGTAATTTTTGAAGAAAACTTTTTCAGACTCAATGACATCCCGGTAGATAATTCTGCTGGTTGCGTCTTTGATGGCTACTGTTACCTTCCCTTCCGGTATACCATTGTATTTTAACTGAAATCTTTTTTCCCCGATTTTCTCAAGGGTCACAATTGGATTTTCAACCGGTGCTGTAGCAAATACAGCGGTACTAAATGTGAAAGCGAGTAATGTTGCAATAATTAATCTCATGGTGTTAAATTTTTAAAGGTTTAGAAACTTTTAAAACCTCTTCCCGGGATTCTCCCGAAAAATTTTTATTTGAGGCTAATTATTTTGGGCAGGCAATTGATTTACTTACGTAAGTATGACACAAATGTAAACTAGGAGATGTTACGTTGCAAATTATTCAATGATAATATTAAATAATTAACTATTACATAATATTATCTGTTAAATATTATGTAATCAAAAATTGGAAACAGGAATCGGTATCGTTTCCAAATTCGTTCTACCTTAAAATTTAAAGGTGTGAATAACTAAAAAACAAAATAAAATTTTTTTTAGGTTTGTTAACGAACAAATTTTAGAATAAAAAATAGGTATTGACTGGAAATTGCAACAATTTCAAATTAATTACTTGAATTTCAATCGGTAAAAAATATTGTAATCCCTTTCTATAGCTGGCACTAAATTATTATTGACATAAACCAACCCATTGGGACCTTCATTCAGGATGTCATATTCCTCTAAAACAACCCCCATATTGTCTACCAGGTAAGGTTTGCTGCTCCTGGTTTCTTTCATCAGAAAATGATCCGTCTCCTCTAGGTAATCGTCAATGACCAGCGGGCTCAGCTCCTCCACCATGAGGTTGTCCAACAACTCCAACGTCAGTTTTGCCAAAGGTCCGGATTCGGCTTCTTTTTCAGACCTATTGCAGGAACTGGATATAAAAACAATCAAAAGGGCATAAAAGCATTTTTTCATGAAGATCGGTTTTAAAGGGTTTAACGCATCTTATTTTGGGAAGGCTTGTTTTTCCAAAGGAAAACGGGAAGGGCCAAAAATACGCCCACCATGCTGAATACTAATCCACCAATCGTTCCTATGGCCAGGGAAAACCAAAAAATCTCATTCTGCCCTTCCATGACAAAGGGAATCAACCCGAAGCAGGTGGATAATATGGTCAGTAGTATAGGAGTCGCCTTCCCTGCCACGGCTTTCAATACATTACGATTATAATATTTCCCCTCCCGGTTGTTCAGATCATTGACGATAAAAATGGCCGCATTGACGGCCAGACCTCCCAACATCACAAATGCGGCATATCCGCCCTGGTCAAAATAAAAGTCAAAAAGGGAAAACATCAGAAATAACCCTATAAAGGAGACTGGTATGATAAAGATAATATACAGTGGTTGTTTGAAATTTTCGAAGAGAATCGAACAGATGACAAAAATGCCGGCTATCAAAACCAACAGCAACCCATACTGCCTCTTGGCCTGATCGTAATTCCAGCTATAAGTCTGTCTGCTTGCCGAATACCCAATCGGCATGCTGGCTTTCATTTCATCAAGCACTTCATCCAGATATTCTCCCCCAAACTTCGACGATCCCATATACTCAAAGGAAACCAGGCGGATGTATTGGCGGTCTTCTTTATGAAGGGCATTGGTAGTAAATTCTTTTTCCAAGGAACCCACACCGGATACTTTGACGATGCGGTCTTCGCCGGTAATAAGGCTGCTGTTCTCCAGATCAAAACGGGAAAACCGGGAAGATTGCTTCTCCCTTACCACCATACCGTATCGGTCATCGTCAACTTCCAGGAACAGGGACGGTTGCTCGTGAAGCGACATGTCCTGAAGCGCATTTACGATCTCGTATTGGTTGGAGCCGGATAGTGCCAGTTGCTGCTGATCGAATTCCAGCACGTACTCTTCGGTTTTCTGCTCTCCCCAGCTTAACCTTTCATTCGTATTCACTTCCTGGATCCTCCGGTGTGAAAGAAGCTTTGATGCCAAAATTTCTGCCTGTTTTTCCAGTTCAGTGTAATTATACCCCCTCAATTCCGCCCGGAAAGAGGGGATTCCCTCTCCACCGGGTCCGGTGTAAAATCCTTGCCCCACCCCATAAATATTCCATCGTATCCCACTCCAGTCGGTGGATTTCATGGCCAGTTTTCCTTTCAGCCTGTAGGGAAGGGCCGAAGTTTCATAAGCTTCCTTAAAGGTGATTTCTATGCGCGCATTTTGCCCGGAATTGACGGTGGTCACAAATTTATCAATTCCCTCCACCCCTTTCAGGTAGGCTTCAAATTCCCGGATGATAAAATCCATTTGTTCCAGGGTATTGCCAAAGGCCAAATGGGCATTTACATAGAGTCTGGTACGCTCCGCCTCCCGGTAAGAAGACTTCTCAAAAACCCCACGAACGAACATCCTCATGGACCCACCCAGTGCCTTGTCTACATAGGGCCGCATCGTCTCTTGATAGTACGTACTCCCAATGCTGCTGTTATACCATTCCTGGCCTTCCCATTTTGCCGGCAGGTAAAAAACAGGTAGCCCAAATAGAAGGACGAGACCGACTACAAAGGCTTTTCGGTGCCTTGCCAAAAAAGAGATGGTTCGGGCGTATACCAGCATCCCCCTACCCCTTCTTCTCAGTTGACGCAGGGTCAGTTTCCGACCCTTCCCCGAACTTCCTTTAAAAAGAAGGCTGTACACTGCCGGTGTAAACAGCAGGGCAATAAGCAAGGAAACCCCCAACATAACGGCCACCACAATGGAAAATTCGCCCAGGTTTTTTCGATCGTCCTCCGGTAGCAGAAAAACCATTAGCAACGCAGCAATGGTGGTAAGCGATGCCGCCAGCAAAGCCAAAAACACCCTCCTGTTTTTGTGCTTGTGCAGATGGTCGATCATGATAATTGCATTGTCCACAATCAACCCGAAGGAAATGGTCAGTCCTGCCAGGGAATACAGGTGTATGTCCGTTCCCAGGGCATAGAGAATGATGGCGGTCAGGCTCACATTTACCAAAATGCCCAAAAACAAAGTAATTAGGTACCTGAGGTTTCGGTTGATCAAAAATATGAATAAGATCAGAATCAGGATGGACAGGCCGGAGCGCTTGTAAATTTTCTGCAGTTCTTTTTCCAAAAACGAAGTATCATCAAACTCCAGCCGCACATCAAATCCTTCCGGCAATTGACTTTTTGTGGCAGCGATGGTTTCCCGAATCTTATCCGCCACCAATACTTTGTTTACCCCATCCCTGCTATTGATGGTCAAACTCACCGAATTGTTACCGTTGATTCGATAATAGCGCTGAGGAGCAGCCTCTTCCAATGTCAGGATGGCAACGTCCTTTAAGTACAATTCCTTCCCGCCCAGTCTACTTATGAGCAAATTCTCCAAATTTGCCAGGGATACCAGGGACCGGTCAATTTCCAAAAACAAGGATTCACCGGAAACATTCATCGCCAGTCCGGGGAAGTTTCTACCGAAGGAACTGCGTAACTTGTTTTCCAGGGTTGATCTTGAAAGTTTCAGGCTTTGAAGTTTTTGGATATCATAGGTCACGTATAGGTACAGGTCATTCGCCCCCCTTACTTCCATTTCCTCCACTTCCTCAATTTTATTCAATGCCGATACCAGGATATCCTCCGTAATCTTCTTTATTTCGAAAGATGCAAAGGGGCCATTGATACTATACGTCAGGATCGGCCGCTTTTCCTGTATGTCTCGTTGGGCAGACTGCGTAATAGTCGGATAGCTGACCTTACTATCCAGTGAGGGATACACCTGTCGTATCAATGCCGACACTTCAAATTTCTTGTATTCCATATCCGTGCGCTTGTCAAAACGCAACTGTATGGAGCCTTGATTGTAATTGGATACGGAAGTTGTTTTCTTTAATTCTGACAACTGAGAAAGCACCCCTTCCAGTGGAGACGTAGCCAGCTTTTCCACCAATTCCGGAGCGGCACTGCGCACTGAAAACCCAATATTCAACACGGGTTCCTTTTCCCTGGGATTCAGATCCACAGACAGCCGGGGAACCAGGGCAAATCCAATGATTGCCATCACGAAAAAAACAATTACTAAGCGGAAAGGTGTCATTGGTTTGGGGGTCTTAGAATTGGGATTTGACTGGCACTTTCCAAATAGGAAAAAACCAACGCTTTAGCCGGGGAACGCAAACACAGTCGAATTGAAAGCGAAATAGACATCTGGGGTTCTAATGGTTAATAAACAAAACCAATCAACACCTATAAAACTAAATAAATAATATAGAAAAACAAAAATGATCCGTTTTTTATGTAGTTCAGCGGATCTTTTTTCATATGGCACTATTAAAGCGAACTGGGACCGAAATATAAAAAAGGCAACTATCTTTTGACGAATAGTTGCCTTCTACTACGATATCGTTTAATCTACTTAGAATTATTTCGCATAATTAACCGATCGCATTTCCCGGATAACGGTGATTTTTATTTGTCCCGGGTACTGCATTTCTTTTTCTATTTTTTGAGAAATTTCGAAGGACAATCGTCCTGCTGTCGTATCGTCTACATTGTCTGCATCTACAAGCACTCGCAATTCCCTGCCAGCTTGCATGGCAAAACACTTATTAACACCTTCAAAGCTCAGGGCCAGATCCTCCAGATCCTTGAGTCGTTTGATGTAGCTGTCCATGATTTCCCTTCGTGCCCCTGGTCTGGAACCGGAGATCGCATCGCAGGCCTGTACGATGGGTGAAAGCATGGAGGTCATTTCGATCTCGTCATGGTGAGCACCGATCGCATTGATCACTTCAGGATGCTCTTTGTGTTTTTTTGCCAACTCCATCCCCAAAATGGCATGGGGAAGTTCCGCTTCTTCCGGGTATACCTTGCCGATGTCGTGAAGCAAACCGGCTCTCTTTGCGAGCTTGGCGTTGATTCCCATTTCTGCTGCCATGGTGGCGCAGAGTTTGGCCACTTCCCGCGAATGCTGCAGCAGGTTCTGCCCGTAAGAGGATCGAAAACGCATTCTTCCGACCATTTTGATCAATTCGGGATGCAATCCATGTATCCCCAAATCAATACAGGTGCGCTCGCCGATCTCGATAATTTCTTCATCAATGTTTTTCTCCGTCTTGGCGACAACTTCTTCTATTCGGGCCGGGTGAATCCTTCCATCCTGTACCAGGCGGTGCAGAGACAATCGTGCCACTTCCCTTCTTACCGGATCAAAGCCGGAAATGATAATGGCCTCGGGGGTGTCGTCTACCACGATCTCTACTCCGGTGGCTGCTTCCAGGGCCCGGATATTTCTTCCTTCCCTACCAATAATTTTCCCTTTTACATCGTCGCTCTCAATATTGAATACCGACACGCAATTTTCGATCGCATGTTCGGTAGCCGTTCGCTGGATGGTATCGAGAACGATCTTCTTGGCCTGTTTGGTGGCACTGAGTTTGGCCTGATCCAGGATGTCCTTAATATGAGAAGAAGCCTTCGTGGCCGCTTCATCCTTCAGCATCTCGATCAATTGTTCCCGTGCCTCTTCACGCGTCAGGAGTGCCACTTTCTCCAGATCCGTAATGCGCTGCTGGGTCACCTTATCCAATTCATCTTTTCTAATCTGGACGGCATGTAATTGCGCACTAAGGTTTTCTTTTTTGCTGTCCAGTTCGGCTTCCTTGCGCTTAAGCTGCTCCATTTCTTTGGAAAGAATCTGTTCCCGCTGCTTCAGCTTGTTTTCATTGGTAATAAGAATGTTTTTCTTTTTCCCTACTTCGTCTTCAAACTCAGATTTGAGCCGAAGGTATTTTTCTTTCGCCTCCAGAATTTTGTCTTTCTTCAGCCCCTCTGCCGTAATTTCTGCCTCTCTTAAAACGCTTTTCGCTTTTTCCTTTGCTTCCGCCTCTATCTTCTTGCTATTATTTTTAATAAAAAATCCAGCAAGAAAGGCTCCCAGCAAAATGCCGACAGCTCCTGATAAAATGATGTATAATGAAAATCCCATAGATATAGTTGAGTTTATCTACCGGAAAAAATACACCGCTGCTGTGTTGGGACTTGACGGACTATAGGTTAGAGTAAAGCATCCAGACGTTGATTGACCTGGGAAACCACATTTTTGACCTGCTCGCTTTCATTACGCTGGGTTTCGTTCAATTCCATGGATTCTACCATGCAGTCAAAGGTCACCATTGCAAGCAGGTCCTGCCGGTCCTCCAGGCCAAACTCCTCCCTGTACTTTTTAATTTTATCGTTAATCAACTTCCCCACCCGTCTGATTCTGGCTTCTTCATCAGCCTTCACCTTCATTGGATATTCTCTATCCCCAATTTTTATTCTAATTGAAAGTGTATCCATATTATTCAGACAGGTAAGTGATAATCTTATCGATTTCTTTTATATAGCTATCAATTCTCCCCTTCAATTCAGCAGACGCTTTATTTTCTACCGGTATGTTTCTTACAATTTTACTAATTTTAATTTGATTTTTAAAATCTTCGAGTGCTTCTTCCTGATCCGACAGTTTCTTTTGATAGGACAATAGTTGATTTTTAAGGGCAGAATTTTCCTGTTCGAGCAGCCTGACCTTCTGTTCGACCTGTTCTGTCAGCCTTTCCAGCTTCCGAAGCTCCTCAAAATCCTTCATTCTATTTTCGGATCAATGCCCCTGCATTTTTTTCAAAGGCAGCCATTAATTTATTCATGGTCTTATCAATCATTTTATCCGTCAGGGTCTGTTGATCGTCCTGAAGGTAAAAACTCAACGCATAGGCCTTTTGATTGGACTCCACTTTATCTCCTTTGTACACATCAAAAACATGAATGCGCTTCAGCAGCTTTCCTCCTACCTTATTCGCTATCTGGCGAAGTTCCTCAAAACTAACCTGCTGATCAATCACCAATGAAAGATCCCTTCTTACTTCGGGAAACCGCGATATCTCCCTGAATTTCTCCTTCGCCTTCGCCAATCGAACCAAGCTGTCCCAATCCAGCTCGGCATAAAACACGCCTTGTTTTACAGATGCCTGTCTTGCTACCGCTGGGCTCAAAAGTCCGATTTTCCCAATCTCCTGCTGCTTGGTCTTCAATACCAACCCATAGGTATAGGGTTCTTCTTCAACCATTTCCACCTCCGGAAGCGATATGTTTAGCTTGGTTAATAGTGCTTCTACCACCGCATACAGTTCCGGAAAGCCCACTTCGTTTACCGGATGGATCCAGTTTTCCTTGCTGGAATTTCCGGTAAGAAATAGGGAAAGTCGCTTCCCTTCCGCATATCCGTTTGCCCTTTTAAAATAAACGGTCCCAAACTCAAATAATTTCAAATCCTTTTGACGGCGATTGATATTGTGTGCCAATACTTCCAAACCCGTGTACAGGAGTGTTTGCCGCAGCACGTCCAGATCTTCACTTAGTTTGTTTAGAATCACCACATCTTCTTCAGCGTTTAGGAACCCGCTTGCCGTTGAATAAGCAGCACTGCTCAAAGAATTGGTGATGATTTCGTTGTATCCCATGCCCGCAAGGGCTTCCGAAACCCGGTACTGCAGCTTGTTCCGGTCTTTTTCCGGATGCTCCGCCAGGTATTCCGACTGGTAATTTTCTTCCAAAGGAATGGAATCAAACCCGTAGATTCTTAAGATTTCCTCAATGACATCCGCCTCCCGGGTAACGTCCACCCGATAAGGGGGCACCCAGGCCTGAAACCCGTCCGCCGTCTCCTGCTCCACCCGGATATCCAGTGATTCGAGGATGGTTTTGATTTCGCTCCGGTCGATCACTGCTCCGATAAGCCGGTCCACATGGCGGTATTTTACCGGAATCCGGACATCTGCTGCCGGCTGAGGATAGTAATCCACTATGCCGGAACTGATTTCTCCTCCAGCCAACTCGCATATCAGCATGGCCGCTCTTTTTAATGCAAAAACCGGCATGTTCGGGTCGGTTCCCCGCTCGAATCGAAAGGAAGCGTCCGTCTTTATTCCATGATGCTGCGCACCTCTTCGGATCACATCTGCTCCAAAGCAGGCGCTTTCCAAAAACAAGGTGGTGGTGCTATCTGAAACGCCGGAATGTTGTCCTCCGAGAATTCCCGCCATGCAAAGCCCCCCTTCGCTGTCGCAAATCATAAGCTCTTCTCCTGTCAGGATTCTCTCCTTACCGTCCAGGGTAGTGAACTTCGTGCCTTTCGGCAACTTCCTGACCTGTATTTCGTCCCCATTGATTTTATCGGCATCAAAGCCATGAAGCGGTTGCCCCAGATCATGCAAGATGAAGTTGGTAATGTCTACCATTACATTGATGGGTTCCAAATCGAGGGCTTTCAAGTAATCTTGCAACCACTTCGGAGAAGGAGTTGCCTTCACTCCGCTGATCGTAAGTCCCGCATACCGGGGACAATCTTTTTGATCTTCAACCGTCACCTTAAGAGTGCGGTCTTCACGCGCTACGGAAAATCCGGACAGGTCCGGCATATGGAGCTCCTTGCGCAACAATGCTTTCAAGTCCCTGGCTACTCCCAAATGAGAGGCGGCATCTGCCCGGTTGGGTGTAAGCCCGATTTCCAGTACTTTCGACTCGCTGATTTCGAATAAAGGAGCTACCGGACTCCCATTAGGCAAATCCGTGTCCAACACCAAAATACCTTCATGGCTGGACCCCAATCCCAATTCATCCTCTGCACAAATCATCCCTTCGGAAGCTTCCCCACGGATTTTAGCTTTCTTAATTTCAAAGGATCCACCCTCTTTGGGATAAAGCGTGGTCCCAACGGTAGCGACAGGAACTTTTTGCCCTTTGGCTACATTCGGCGCGCCACATACAATGGGCAACATTCGATCTCCTACATCCACTTGGGTAAGGCTAAGTTTGTCGGCATTGGGGTGCGGTTCACAGCGGATTACCTCCCCGACCACAATTCCTTTCAAGCTTCCCTTTACGGATTCATAGCTTGCGATGCCCTCCACCTCCAGGCCAGAGGCTGTCAGTAGATCAGCAATTTCTTCCGGAGATTGGTCAAAAGGTATGTAATCTTTGAGTCTATTGATCGAAATTTTCATTTTTGTAGTTTTGACTAAATGACAAATTTACGATAATTGGCCTCTACTGAAAGGTTATTTATCGTAATTTTTCTCCCCGGCCCGGATCGGAATTTCGAGAATATTTTCCCGGGGAGGAATGGGACAGGCAAAATCAGGATTATAGGCGCAATAGGGATTATAAGCCAGATTAAAGTCTATCGTAATGGAGGATTGTCCATCCTGACGTAGGTTTAGATAGCGTCCGCCCCCATAGGTTTCATCGGCAGAAGTTTCATCCGCAAAGGCCAGAAAAAAATTCCTTCGATCCATTTCATCTTCTGCCTGTAGCAATAGCAACTTAACGGGCTCCCCCTTCAGGTCGAAAACGGCAAAGGAATGCCGAATGTACCGTTCCACGCTCCCGTCCGTCATGGGTACCTCCATTATGTTTCTGTTGGCAACAGGCTCCATCCTAGCCCGAACCTTATAGGCCGGATCAATGGGATAAAAATCCAGTGAATCCAATTCGTCTTTTTGTTCCTCCGTAAGGGGAGACTCCAAATTATACTTGAGAAATTTAAATTGGCGTTCTCTCTCTGCCTCAATGGTATTTCGGTAAAGTTCCGGATCCTCCGTGGCGGTAAATGTATACACCAGGGACGCTGTAATCACCAGGGCTACGATGGCCCAAAATAGGTTTTTCTTATTCATAGGGAATTAAATCATGCCTTCATCTGCAAAGCTAAAATAGCCAACATCTGTGAAAATAACATGATCCAGAACAGGAAGCTCCAGGTTTTTACCCACCAGGCACAGCTTTTTAGTAAGGCTAATATCGGCCGCAGAGGGTTTAAGATTGCCTGAGGGATGATTATGCACCAAAATCAAGGCATTGGCCAACTGCTCAATTCCAAATTTAAAAATCAATTTTGGATCGGCAATGGTCGCTGAAGTCCCTCCCTGGCTAATTAGTTGTTTTTTAATAACAAAGTTGCTACGATTTAGAAAAAGAACATAAAAATATTCTACCGATTCATCCTGCATCTCCTGGCGCATCAGCCGGTAGACATCTGCGGATGAGCTAATCTTTGCTTTTTTCTGGGGTTCAGCATCTTTTCGGCGTCTCCCCAATTCCAATGCACTGACGATGCTGATAGCCTTGGCCTCCCCGATTCCCTTAAACTTCTTCAGGTCATTGACGGATAGTTTTGCCAATTGGGCAAGATCATGGTCGACACTTTTGAGAATATGCCTGGAAAGGTCTACCGCACTGAGATGCTGGGTACCCGAACCAATCAAAATGGCAATCAATTCCGCATCCGATAGCTGCGCCTTTCCCCGTAGAAGTAACTTCTCGCGGGGACGATCTTCTTCCGCAAGGGCGGAAATACGTATCGACTGGTACTCTTCCATGGTAAAAAATAAGTGGATAAGGGTTGCCCTGTCTGCCTCCTAAATTCATCACCCGTTCAATCTAAGGAATACTTTTAAAAAAATTAACAAAATAGCACAAAAAAACCCTCCCGAATTCTCAGGAGGGCATTACTTTCTTCAAAAAACGCACTTTTTAAATAGCGTTTACCAGCTTTGTTAACTTCGACTTTTTGTTGGCCGCATTGTTTTTATGTATGACATTTTTCTTCGCCAGCTTATCCAGCATGGAAGTAACCTGCTTCAACAATTCCTGCGCCTCTGATTTGTCTTCGGTGTTTCTCAATCTTTTGATAAACGTCCGGGTGGTTTTGGCCTGATACCTATTCCTCAATCTTTTGGCTTCATTTGCACGAATTCTCTTTAAAGCCGATTTGTGATTTGCCATATGCTATATGATTAACTTTTAGTCCTAATTCTTTATGGATCGCAAATTTAAGCGTTTAATTTTTAATTGCAAAACTTTTAACCAAATATAGGCCTGAAATGGTTGTCTATCTTGGGCGAATTTTTGTAAATTCATCCAGCTATAACCTATCTGATGATGAGAATCGTGTTGCTACTTATGGTTTTGCTGGTTTCCTCCACGCAGCTTCAGGCATGGGGGTTTTACGCGCACAAACTAATCAACCGACAAGCCATTTTTTCACTGCCTCCTGAATTAATGGTTCTTTTCAAACCGCACCAGGGATACTTACGGGAAAAGGCGGTAAACCCGGACCGCAGACGGTATGCCGTCAAGGGGGAAGCTGAAAAACATTTCATAGACCTGGATGTGTACGGCGACAGTGCCCTTCAGGTCTTACCCCGGCACTGGTCGGAGGCGGTAGCCCTTATCGGGGAAGACAGCCTTCGCAAATCCGGCATCGCTCCCTGGAGTACTTACCTGACATTCTTACAATTGGTCCGTGCGTTTGAGCAAAAAGACACGGAGGTCATTCTTCGCCTGGCAGCGGATTTAGGTCATTACCTGGGGGATATCCATGTTCCGCTGCATACCACCAAAAATTACAACGGACAATTCACCGGCCAATATGGAATTCACGGGTTTTGGGAGTCCAGGCTACCGGAACTCTATGCGGAAAGCTACAATTTCTTTGTAGGAAAAGCCGAATACGTCTCCGACCCCCAGCAAGTGATCTGGCGCACGATTGCCCAGTCGCATGCTGCCCTGGACTCCGTGCTGGGTTTTGAGGCATTGCTAAACGAACGATTTCCAGCCGATAAAAAATACAGTTTTGAAGAACGAGGCGGCATCAATACCCGGGTTTATTCCCGGGATTTCAGCGAGGCCTATCACCGGATGCTGGCCGGTCAAGTGGAAAGGCAAATGCGGCAAACCATCAAACTCATTGCTGATTTTTGGTACTCCGCCTGGATTCTAGCCGGCCAACCTGACTTCGGAAAGGATGCTCCTTTTATAGACCAGGACCCTGAGGAAAGCGATAGCACCTTCATACCGAAGGATCCATCTCTAAAAGTCCGGCAACATGAAACCAGCCTTACGAGTCCACCAGAACGTTTTTGGACGAGTTCAGGTAGGTATGTATACTGCGGGCCAGCCGTTCGAAAGTATTTCGAAAGACGTCCTCGTTTTCTTCCAACAGCGTAACCCGGAATCCCCTCAAGTCCGAACAAAAAGAACTGACCGGAACCACGCAAATTCTTTCCGCCGCCAGCAAATTATACACAAATCGTTTGTCATGAGGCATCTCTTTTTCCTGAAGCCAATGGTCCAGGTACTGTTTGACGCGCTCATCCTGAATGGGCAAATATTGTTGATGATCCAATACGCCCTCCTCAAAAATAACCGTATTGTAAAAAGCCCCTTTGGTTTTATTAAACTTAATCCCGCTGACAGTGCCTAATACTTCCTCCATAATACGGCTTCGGGTACCAATGGCGGCGTTAGCCGTTTTCCGGTATTCCTTATAGGCCGGATGGCTCATGATCTTGGGAATGGCAAGCTGAGGAAGGGTAGTAGAGCAAACCTCAATCATTTTAGCATTCTCCAGGGTAGTACAAAGCTTGGAAAATTCTTCTGAGGTGTGTTGATTATAAAACTCCATCCACCCACAGCGAGAACCAGGCCAGGGAAACTCCTTGGAAATCCCTTTCAGGGAGATCCCAGGCAGGTCATCGCCCAGAATCTCGGCCAGGCTGATGGCTTTATAGCCGTTATAGGTGATGTTTTGGTAAATTTCATCTGCGATCAGCAACAAATTGAATTCCCGTGCTATTTCCACAAACCGATCCAACACTTCTCTTGGATAGACCATCCCGGTTGGATTGTCAGGGTTAATGATCAGAATACCTACTATCGAAGAGTTGTACTTTACCTTATTGTACAAATCCTCCATATCCGGGTACCAACTATTATCCGGATCCAGGTTATAGGTGAGTGGGCGGGTATTGGCATGCGCTGCCTCCGCAGAGCTGTGCGTGGAATAGGCAGGAGAAGGGCCAATAATTCGGGCCGTCGGAATCAGGAATTGATAAAGCTTTGCGATCCCGTCTCCGAGGCCATTAAAAAACAAGATGTCTTCAGGTCCGATCTTAACGCCTCCTTTTTGATTGTTCAGTCCCGCCAAAAATGTTCGTGTCGCCATCATTCCTTTGCTATCTGCATAGCCGTAGGAATGATCGTGCTGAACCAAATCCGCGACAATTTCTTTCATCCATTCCGGAATGGTATTGTGTTTCTGAATGGGATCCCCAATATTTTCCCAAGTGATGGAATACCCCAGATCTTCGATCATCCGTGCCTTCTTAACGATGCCCCTGATCTCGTAATTCAGTTCTCCAGCGCCCGGACGCAATAGCAATTGTCTCATCATAATTTCCGTAATGGTGCTAAACAGACACAAAGAAACAAAAAAGCAAAACAACCTGTACGGGAAAATAAAAAAAAGAGGGGAAACCGATTGGTTTCTCCCCCTATTTACCTTCCCGAGAATTTTTTATCAAACTTTCGTCTCAGAGCCGAAATCTTGCAACCCCTGTCGGCTTTCAAAGCTTGACCTCCCGTTCCCCGGGCAACGGGGAATTTACTTGAGTTTTTTGTATTTGATCCGCTTCGGCATCACATCGCCCAATCGCTTCTTTTTATTTTCTTCATATTCAGAGAAGTTCCCTTCAAACCAATGCACGGAACTTTCTCCCTCAAACGACAGAATATGGGTACAAATTCTATCCAAAAACCAACGGTCGTGGGAAATGATGACGGCACAACCCCCAAAATTTTCCAGGGCTTCTTCCAGGGATCGCAGGGTATTCACATCCAGGTCATTGGTGGGCTCATCCAAAAGCAGGAGGTTACCTCCTTTTTTTAGCGTCATGGCGAGGTGCACCCGGTTTCTCTCGCCTCCGGAAAGTACCCCTACTTTCTTTTCCTGATCGGCCCCGCCAAAATTAAACCGACTGACGTATGCCCGTCCGTTGATTTCCTTATTACCCAGGGGTATAAATTCATTACCATCCGTGATGGTCTCATAAACGGACTTCTTCGGATCCAGATCATCGTGTTCCTGATCCACATAGGCGATCTCTACGGTTTCTCCTATTTCAAAATGACCGGCATCGGGTTTTTCTTTACCGGTAATCAAATTGAATAAGGTGGACTTTCCGGCTCCATTGGGGCCAATTACACCCACGATGCCCCCCTGAGGGAGGGAAAAGGTCAGGTCATCAAACAGGAGTTTATCGCCAAATGCTTTGGACACCCCTTTTACCTCTATGACCTTGCTGCCCAGCCGCGGACCAGGGGGAATGTAGAGTTCCAACTTGGATTCCTTCTCCTTGGCATCTTCACCTACCAGTTTATCATAGGCATTTAGCCTGGCCTTCCCTTTGGACTGTTTGGCCTTGGGTGACATGCGGATCCATTCCAGTTCCCGTTCCAGCGTTTTCTGCCTTTTGGACTCTGTTTTTTCTTCTTTTTTCAGTCTATCCTGCTTTTGCTCCAGCCAACTGGAATAGTTTCCTTTCCAGGGGATCCCTTCTCCTCTATCCAATTCCAGTATCCATCCGGCCACATTGTCCAGGAAATACCGGTCGTGGGTCACGGCAATGACGGTCCCTTTGTACAATTTGAGATGCTGCTCCAGCCATAGCACCGATTCCGCATCCAGGTGGTTTGTGGGTTCGTCCAGTAGCAGTACATCCGGCTCTTGAAGCAGTAAGCGACACAAGGCAACCCTTCGCTTTTCCCCTCCGGAAAGATTTTCAACTTTTGCATCTGCGGGAGGAAGCCTCAAGGCATCCATGGCTTTATCCAACATGGTTTCCAGTTCCCAGGCGTTGGCTGCATCGATCTTTTCCTGTACTTCGCCTTGCTGTTGGATTAATTTATCCATGGCATCGGGATCGTCCATGACGGCCGGGTCCATGAATTTTTCGTTTATCGTTTCAAAATCCTTGAGCAGCTGAATGGTAGCGGCAACGGCTTCTTCCACAATTTCTTTTACCGTTTTGGTAGGATCCAGTTCAGGCTCCTGCTCCAGCATGCCCACCGAATAGCCGGGCGACCAGACGACTTCCCCTTGATACTCTGTATCCTCTCCAGCAATAATCCGAAGCAGGGAGCTTTTTCCGGAGCCGTTTAGGCCCAATACGCCAATTTTGGCCCCATAAAAAAACGAGAGGTAGATCTCTTTCAGTACTTTCTTCTGCGGAGGGTATATTTTAGACACCCCTGCCATAGAAAAAATTATTTTTTCGTTACTCATGGTTCTTTTGCGTTTAATTCAATCAACAAAGATGGTAAAAAATCCGCTTTCTTAGGATAAATGAAGCATTATTAATTAATTTGCAGAAATTGGAAAAACCACTTCAAAATTACAACCAACCTTGCTGATCATGACGGAGCATCCCTATGGATATATAAAAGAGGACAAAATTTACTTGAAAGGATTTTTGGGACAAGAAGACCGTGTCATCGGAGAGGTGAAGGAGGATGAAGCTTCCACCATTCGCTATTTCGAAGACCGCTACGAAACCATCAAGGAAAAGGTAGAAAAGCTAAAAAAGGACATTGAAGAAAACCAAAATAAAGGGTCCTTCCTGATGAAACTGATTCACCTCAAAAACGCTCTTATGAGCTACGATGGCCTGGGAGATTTTCCAGCCCTGATCCGGGAACTTGAGGAGCAAGAAGCTTATTTGGAAGAGATTATTCAATCCAACCGGCAAAAAAATCTGGAAATAAAAAAAGCACTGATCGAAGAAGCCGACGCCATTAAAAATAGCACGGATTGGAAGGAAGCTTCCGAAGCTTTTAAAGAATTAAAGTTAAAATGGCTTAAGACCGGACCGGTAGAGAAAGAGGTACAGGACGAAATCGAGAAAAAGTTTCAGGATATACTGGATATTTTTTACGGCAATCGTAAGAACTATTTTGATGGCCTCGCGTTGCAGGCGGAGCAGAACATTAAGGTTTACGAAAGCCTGCTCGAACAAGCGAGAGAGGCGCATGACCTGCCTGATGCGAAGACGGCCTTTGAAATCAGCAAGAAAATTCAGAAACAATGGAAGGCCTCCGGAAGAGTTCCGGCAGCTAAGAGACAACCCATTTGGGATGAATTTTCCAAGTTAAATAACCGCATTTTTAGCCGCTTCAAGCGAGCGAGTCAAAATACCCCCAGCCTCAGTCCGGGGCTGGTGATAAAGAAAAT
>JAWLFL010000328.1:0-3992 GCA_041685605.1 Cyclobacterium sp.
GTAAATCCCTGACCTTGATTGGTATTATTCCCCTTTACATTTTTCTATTGCTGTACTACAGGGATTTTTTTGTAGCCTTTTTGCTAAAAGCTTCTTCCAGAAGCAATGAAGCCATTTTAGCCTGGGTTAGCGATTCCGGAAAGGTCATTCATGCCTACCTGGTGGGCATGCTGAAAGTGACCTTTTTAGTCTCCATTTTGGCAGGGATCTATTTTTACTTTATTGGGATCAACTATTACCTGCTCTTTGCCCTATTTATTGCCATTATGAATCTTATACCTTATATAGGAGTGATTGTCAGTTCCGTTCTGGTGATTTTGTATGTTTTTCTTACCACGGACACCTTTTTACTTCCTATTATTACCTTGTTGGTCCTATGGGGCATCCAATTGCTGGAGAATAATCTAATCACCCCGCTGATCGTCGGATCTAAAGTGAAAGTAAATGTCCTGGTAGTCGTATTGGCGATCTTAATAGGAGGTGGCATCTGGGGAATATCCGGGATGGTATTGTTTATCCCTCTGGTAGGAATACTCAAAATTGCCTTCGACCGCATTCCCGGTTTGCAGCCTTATGGGTATTTGTTGGGAGATGATTTTCCCGTATTGGAGAACAACCGAAATTTTATCCAGCTCCTACGGAAAAAATGGAGCAAGAAGTAAAACATGTGCGCACGAAAGGATTCGAACCTTCACACCCGAAGGCGCTGCCACCTGAAGACAGTGCGTCTACCAATTTCGCCACGTGCGCATGTGAATGCAAAAATGAAAAATAAATTGATTTTCCGCAATGAAAAAGGAATTTATTCCCGCTCCATCAAATCGTTTATTTTTTCACTCCGCTATCAACCCACTCAGAATCAATTTAACGCTTGCATATTAGTTACCTGGCAAATGGTAGTTGGTCAAACAATGATTTATCCACCTTAAAAACAGTCCCATGCCGGCTATCCACCGGAAAGTTTATTCGATTGGATATATCAATCCAGTTTTCCAAATCGGAGGACATCACGGCACCCATGTCCTTTTCTATGTATTTATCAAAATAAACCAACCAATAGTCTCCCACTTTGGTGACCGTTGGACCTTCCGCCCAGTAATCACCGGTAATCGGCACTCCGGCAGGACCATAAGGCCCCGTTAATTTTTCGCTTTTGGCTATTCTTATGTTTTTTCTGGGAGGTTCTCTTGTCTCGTCTTTCACAAAAAGCAGGTATTCCCCATCTATTTCCTGGATCGTCCCGTCAATGACATTGAATCCCGGTTCGTAAAAAAGCTTGGTTTCGGAAAAGGTTTCAAAATCTTTTGTTGTGACATAATATTGCCGGTGATTGTATCCGTTTTCCTCCTCAGATTGAGTTTCCGGGTACAAGCCACTGATGGTGGTCGACCAGTAAATCAAATACAGGTCCTCTTCCTTATCATAAAACACTTCCGGAGCCCAGGTATTTCTGGCATCCGGCTCGTGCGCCATCACCGGAATAAATTGCTGTTCCGACCAATTGACCAGATCATCCGAATAGGCATGCCCCAAGCCCTTTTCATTCCAACTAACCGTCCATACCATATGAAACCGCCCGTCTCTCCCCTTTACAATACAGGGATCCCGCATTAATTTATCCTCCCCCACGGTGGGGGTTAGCAGTGAATTGCCTTTTTCAAGCGGCTTGAATTGGTATCCATCCAGAGAGTAGGCCAGGTGCAGGCCGTCCTCTCCATTTCCAGTAAAATAGGAAAACATATACACTTCCTGCTTCGCCTGGTAAGCGGTGGAGCTGCAGGACGGAAGAAGAGCAACACAGCCCAGAATCAGGACAATAAGCGAAAGCCTTAAAAGAGTAAGCATCATTTTATGTTTGGATTTGCTGGGAATAGCCAGAAACAAAGATAACAAATAATTGGTCCCTGACTCCCGATAGAAAGGTATTCGTGATATCAATAAGTCGCCACCCAACTGCAAATCAGCGCAGTCAATCCTAAAATTCCCCCTTTTATAAAATAGTATGGAGCAATAATAGCACAAAGCATATAATAATATTCATAAGCAGGACAGTACAGGATAGAATATTTTTAAAAAGTACAGAAATTTATATTTATACATTACTTTACTAATCTAATTTTAAAATTTAAAATTATTAAATCAATTCATCAATAAACCTAAAAGTTATGGAAAAAATTTTCCTTGAAAAATTAAAATACGGGATCGCCGTATTTGCCTTTTCGCTGCTCATGGTCGGCGGTCAGGCAATGGCCCAAGGGCAACGAACGGTCTCGGGGACAGTCCTGTCCCAGGAGGATCAGGAATTAATTCCGGGCGTTTCTGTATTGGTAAAAGGTACTACCCGGGGAACCGTCACCGACATTGACGGTGAGTTCACTCTGGAAGTCGCAAATGGTGAAATATTGGTCGCCAGTTTTATTGGCTACGAGACCCAGGAGGTGCCGGTCCAGGCCGGAATGGATCAGATAGAAATCCTACTCCGTTCTTCTTTTTCGGATTTATCAGAAGTTGTGGTCGTGGGATATGGTACGCAGAAAAAATCCGATTTAACCGGAGCCGTGGGTTCGGTGAGCGCTGAGGCCCTGCAAGAGCGGCCTTCTGCCTCTTTAAACCAATCACTTTCCGGAAGAATCACAGGGGTAAATGTATCCGTAAACTCCGGACGTCCCGGAGGTAGAGCAAATATCCGAATCCGTGGTAATACTTCGGTAAGTATCGCAAACGATCCACTTTACGTGATAGATGGGGTAATTATCCATGCCGCCGGTCTGGCCAATGGAAGTACGCCTATCGATTATATCAACCCCAATGACATTGCCTCGGTAGAGGTACTGAAAGATGCCTCCGCCACTGCCATATATGGTGCCAGGGGAGCAAATGGAGTCATATTGGTTACCACCAAAAGAGGTAGCGACTCCGGGGGAGTCATCACTTTTGACACGGATGTGAGTGTGGGAGTCCTGCCCAAAAAGATCCCCTTACTGAACTCCGAAGAGTTTTTGATGGTAGAGGATATCGCGTACCAAAATGCCCAGAAATACGACCCTACAGGCTGGGAAAACGGCATTTACCGAGATCCTCAATTAAAAAGGACCGACCCGCGGTTATTTGATGCCAACGGCAACCCCTTGCACGATACCGATTGGCAAGATGAGTCCTTCAGGCAGGCTGTCACTCAAAATTACCAATTGGGATTGACAGGGGGCAATGAAAAAGATTCTTATGGTATCTATGTAAACCACCGAAATGAGGAAGGCCTGATGCGTGGTTCTTACCTGAAGCGCTATGCCGGAAGGTTCGTTTTTGACAGCCAGATAAAGGACTGGTTAAAAGTGGGTGGCACACTTAGTTATACAGATCAGAAAGAAAGCCAGGTAGACCCCTTGGGCGCCGGAGGCATCATTGCTATGCGGCAGGTACTGGAAGCCTTACCCATTATCCCGGTTAAATACGATGATGGCAGTTGGGCCGGAAACGAAGATTACCCGGGCATGGAGGGTGGCAACAACCCGCTTCATGTGGTGGAAGACCGGGTGTACATGGTAAATACCCAGACCATGCTTGGAAATCTGTACGCAAACTTTAGCCTGGCACCGGGACTCGAAATGCGTTCTGTTTTGGCCACCAATATCATTAACCAGCGAGTCGACTATTACGGAGGTCGCATGCTTAACTACATTGCCAGAAACCAACGGGGAGATGCGTCGGTCATGAACGACCGGTTGAATTCCTGGCAGTTCGAAAATTACCTGACGTACAATACGGATATCGACGAAAACCAATCCATCAACGCACTTCTGGGGATATCCTGGCAGCATGTGGACCGGTTTAACAGTACCGCCAGGTCGCAGGATTTTCAAGATGATTATTTCAAGTTTAACAACCTCGGTGCTGGAGCCAATGTATTCCAGACGCTTTCCGGCACCTCGGCCTATGGATTGAATTCCTATTTCGGAAGGTTTAATTATAACCTTAAAGAAAAATACCTGCTG
>JAWLFL010000084.1:0-16425 GCA_041685605.1 Cyclobacterium sp.
TCCAGCACTTAAATTAAATTCCCTTTGAAATACTGCTTAAATCATTTTCTTTGCACTTTGTTTTAAATGCATCAAAATGAAAATAATTGCCATCGGCCGAAACTACGCCGCTCATATAGAAGAACTGCAAAACGAAAAGCCTACTGAACCGGTGGTTTTTCTCAAACCGGATACGGCTTTACTGAAAAATAACGCCCCTTTTTACCATCCTGAGTTTTCGGAGGACATCCACCACGAAGTGGAATTGGTACTGAAAATCAAAAAAGAAGGTAAGTATATTGACCGAAAGTTTGCCCATACCTATTACGATGAAATCGGAATTGGCATTGATTTTACCGCCCGGGACCTGCAGCGAAAATGCAAGGAAAAGGGCTTGCCCTGGGAAATTGCCAAGGCCTTTAACGGCTCGGCTCCTGTCGGGGAATTTCGACCGGTAGCCAATTTTCCCAATGTGGCCGATATTAATTTTCACCTGGATGTAAACGGAGAACGCCGGCAAACCGGCAATACCTCCCTGTTAATTTTTCCGTTTGACGTGATTTTGGCTTATGTCTCACAGTTTTTTACCCTAAAGACAGGAGACCTGATTTTTACCGGCACCCCGGCCGGTGTGGGAAAAGTAGCGATAGGGGATCAGTTGGAGGCGTATGTGGAGCAAGAAAAATTACTAGACGTTGAAGTTAAATAAATCCCTACTTTTTATTTTATTATTGTTTTCCGGTATTGCCCTGCTTTCGCAGACGGCAAAAAACTACTACCTGTTTCCCATCAAACCCGGCCAACAAAATTTTCTGGCCGGCAATATGAGTGAGATCCGGCCCAATCACTTTCATACCGGTCTGGACATCAAAACCGAAGGCCGTCAGGGTTTGCCGGTGTATGCCGCAGCCGACGGATACGTCTCACGCATCAAAATCTCCTCCTTCGGATATGGTAACGTGGTGTACATCAAACATCCTAACCGCAGTTCTACCGTATATGCTCACCTCAGGGACCTGGAAGAGCCCATTGCCAGTGCCATGAAGGCCAAAATGTACGAAGCCGAACAAAACGATTTTGAGTATTTTCCGGAACCCGGCCTGCTCCCGGTCAAACAGGGTGAGGTCATCGCCTATTCCGGAAATACCGGCAGTTCGGGAGGCCCGCATTTGCATTTTGAGATTCGGGATTCGCTGGATCGGGCCATTGACCCGCTGCATGCAGGATTTACGGAGATAAAGGACAGCACCGCTCCCATTGTGAGGCGCGTGGCCATCACCCCGCTGGACGGGGATAGCCGGGTAAATGGAGAGTTTCAGCGACAGGAATTTTCCCTGATCTATAGCAGCGGTGCTTTTCGGGTTCCCCGGACCATTCGCATATCCGGAAAAGTAGGAATCGAAATATGGGCCTACGACCAATTGGATGAAATGTACAATCGAAACGGCTTTCCCATATTCGAAATTTATGAGGAAGAGCAGCGACGCTTCCGTGCCAATGTCAATGGGGTCGATTTTTCTTTGGGCCGCCATATACTGTTGCACACTTACCGCAATCGATACACCCGCTTGTATAAATTGCCCACTAATAAATTTGAATTTTACGAGCCCGACTCGGCGTATAGCGGGGCCATTTCAGCCTTACCCGCAGAAAACAAATCCATCAGGGTACGTCTGGAAGATGCCTACCAAAACGAAACAGATCTGGTTCTCAACTTTCTGGGAGAAGATGCCCCCTCGCTCTTACAAAGCTACAACGGCACTTCCGGACGGCAATCCGTTGATTACCACGAAAACCAGTTGATCATTAACAGCCCAATAAGCGATCAGGGCAGCCTGGCCAGGTTTTACGTGCACGGCTACAGCATGGAAATCCCTTATGCCTATCAGGGAACCAACAAGCGGACCTATCTATGGGACATGCGCCTGGGCGTACCGGACTCCGTGGACCTGTGTACGGAAATGATTGTCCCCGAGGTAAATGCCGTGATTCCCGCTGGAAAGGAAATCCACTATAACGACGGACAGGTAAGCATTCAGTTTGAAAAAGAGACGCTTTTTGATGATCTCTACCTTCGCTTACAGCCTTTTGAGGACGAAGGGTTTCCGGGTATTGCCATCAATGAGCCGTACGATTACCTTTGGAATTCCATGCGGGTAGCGTATTATTTGCCGGATTTCAGGGGAAATAAAGAGCAGACTCACATGTACCGATTGTATGACAACGGCTACAGAAGTTTTGAAGGCGGTGTTTGGGAAGGTAATCGGATTCGATTCTATACGCGTAACCTTGGGAGGTTTGTACTGGCCACAGACTCCCTTGCTCCTTCCATCCGGCCGATACGGGTTAGCGGCAGGGGATTACGATTTGTCATTCGGGATGATTTGTCGGGGATTCAGGATTTTAATGCCTGGGTGGATGGGGAATGGATCCAAATGCGGTACGAACACAAGCAATCTGTGATCTGGTCTGACAAGCCTGAAGGGAAGGTATTGAAAGGAGAGGTACTTTTAAAAGTCAGGGACCGGGCAAATAACGAGGCCATTTATAAGGGAAAAATTTAATTTATTCCGATATTTGCCCCTTGCAATCAATTAACCAACCTAAAAAAAAGTATTATGTCACTAGAAGTAGGCCAAAAAGCACCGGATTTTGAATCCAAAGACCAGGATGACAAGCCCATCAGGCTTTCCGATTTTAACGGCAAAAAAGTGGTATTGTATTTTTACCCCAAAGACAATACGCCCGGTTGCACCACCCAGGCCTGTAATCTACGGGACAATTACGAAGCCCTTCAAAATGCCGGGTATGTCGTTTTGGGTATCAGTTCCGATTCGGGAAAATCGCATAAGAAGTTTATAGAAAAGCATGAACTTCCCTTTCCACTCATTGCCGATGAGGACAAGAGTGTTCACGAAGCATACGGCACCTGGGTGGAAAAAAACATGTACGGAAGAAAATACATGGGCACCGCCCGTACTACTTTTGTGATTGATGAAGAAGGGATCATCGAGGACATTATCTCAAAAGTAAAAACCAAGGAACACACCAATCAAATACTTAACTAATTCCAAATCAATGGAAAAACACTCAACCGAACAATTAAACGCTGTATGCTCTCAGGTAAGGAGAGATATATTACGCATGGTACACGCCTGCCAATCCGGACATCCGGGTGCTTCGCTTGGCTGTACCGAATTTTTTGTAGCGCTTTATTTTGATCAAATGAAGCATGATTCATCTTTTAATCTGGACGGAAAAGGTGAGGATTTATTTTTTCTTTCTAATGGACACATTTCTCCGGTATGGTACAGCGTGCTTTCCAGAAGTGGCTATTTTGATACCGAGGAATTAAAAACCTTCCGAAAGATCGATAGCAGGCTGCAAGGTCACCCGGCGACGGAAGAGGGGCTTCCCGGAATTCGCGTGGCTTCCGGCTCCCTGGGACAAGGCTTGTCCGTTGCCATTGGTGCGGCCCTTGCCAAGAAAATCAACGGCGATGACCGCCTGGTCTATGCCCTGATGGGAGACGGTGAGCAGCAGGAAGGACAAATCTGGGAGGCCGCCATGTGCGCTCCTCACCATCAGGTAGACAACCTCATCGCATCCATTGATGTGAACGGTCAGCAGATTGATGGCCCTACCAAGGAAATCATGAACCTGCTTGACCTGAAGGCCAAATGGGAAGCGTTTGGCTGGGAAGTGATCGTTACCGAAAATGGCAATAATATCACGGAAGTCATCCAATCCCTGGAAAAGGCCAAAACCCTGCTGGGCAAAGGAAAGCCGGTACTCAACCTGCTGCATACCGATATGGGATATGGGGTAGATTTTATGGTGGGAACCCACAAATGGCATGGAGTAGCTCCCAATGACGAGCAATTGGAAAATGCCCTGGGACAATTGGAAGAAACACTCGGCGATTATTGATCCCTGTCCGCTTTGATCTAAAACAAATTTGAATAATGGAAAAAACACTCGATACCAAATATACCTACACTGAAAAAAAAGATACCCGTTCCGGTTTTGGCGATGGATTTCTGGAAGTAGGAAAGAAAAACAAAAACGTAGTGGGCTTGTGCGCCGATCTGATCGGTTCGCTTAAAATGGGAGCCTTTCAAAAGGAATTTCCGGATCGCTTTTTTCAGGTAGGCATCTCCGAGGCCAACATGATGGGAGTGGCAGCCGGACTGACCATCGGAGGTAAAATCCCGTATACCGGAACCTTTGCCAACTTTTCTACCGGAAGGGTGTATGACCAAATCCGGCAATCCATTGCTTACTCCGAGAAAAATGTAAAAATATGTGCCTCTCATGCTGGCCTGACCCTGGGGGAAGACGGTGCTACGCATCAGATTCTGGAAGATGTGGGCATGATGAAGATGTTGCCCAATATGACGGTCATCAATCCTTGCGATTATAACCAGACCAAGGCAGCTACCATCGCCATTGCCGAACACGAAGGCCCGGTTTACCTGCGCTTTGGAAGGCCCAAATGGCCGATTTTCACTCCTGCGGATCAGCCGTTTGAAATCGGTAAGGCCTGGAAGATGATCGAAGGAACGGACGTGACCATTTTCGCCACCGGTCACCTGGTTTGGGAAGCCGTGGTGGCAGAGGCCATGCTCAGAGAAGAAGGAATCTCCGTGGAACTCATTAATATACACACCATCAAACCCCTGGATACCGCAGCGGTGCTGGCATCGGTAGCCAAAACCGGCTGCGCCGTGACTGCAGAAGAACACCAGTACAATGGTGGCTTGGGTGATGTCATCGCTCAAACCCTGGTTCGAAATCAGCCCGCCCCTCAGGAATTTGTTGGCGTGGATGATTCCTTCGGTGAATCAGGAAAGCCGGAAGCACTACTGGAAAAATACGGATTAAATGCCGAGAATATCGTCAACGCAGCAAAAAAGGCTATCGTGAGAAAATAGCTGGTTCACACCACCCCAAAAAAGCGGAAAAATTCATTTTTTTCCGCTTTTTTGGTTTCAAGACCACTAGGTTAATTACGTAGAATCCATTACTTTTATTTCCAACCCATTCCTAAACCGATGATGCCTGCTCCTCACCTTATGATGCCAAAAGCGATTTTGGTTTTGCTTTGCCTGCTGGCAAGCCCCTGTCAGCTAACGGCCCAGCAACTTGTTTTTGAGGAAACGGAAGATGGTTGGCTGCTTACGGAGGACGGCAAACCCAGGTATTTTTACCAGGCTGCTGAAAAAAGCCTGGACGGTCTTTATCCAAGGGCAAACTACGTTCACCCCTTGTACCACACCAATGGAGAGATCCTTACCGAGGATTTTCCGGAGGACCACCCGCATCACCGGGGTATTTTCTGGACCTGGCACCAGTTATGGGTAAACGATCAACGCGTCGCCGATCCCTGGGTCTGTGAAGGAATCCGCTGGGAAGTAAAAAACGTAAAAACAGCCGTCAACCCCAACGGATCCGCCACCCTAGAGGCGAAAGTTATCTGGAGAGGGACGGGCACTGTCAAAAAAAACCTGCTGGAAGAAACGGTTAGGATTGATTACCAGCGCGTATCTTCCTACTCCTACAAATTATCCTTTGCGATTCAATTGAAAGCCCTGGTTAAGGGACTTCGACTAGGGGGATCAGAAGACGCAAAGGGTTATGGAGGCTTTTCTCCCCGGATCAAACTGACCGAAAACACAGCCTTTTACGGTGAAAAAGGTGCGGTCATTCCCCAGGAACTTCCGGTAACGGCAGGAGCCTGGATTAACTTAACCGAGGGAGATCCGGAAGACCCCGGACTGGTCATCATGGGCGAGCCGGACAAGCTTCCCTCCTACCAGGGATGGATTCTCCGAGACAAAAACAGCATGCAAAACATGGCTTTTCCTGGCCAAAACCCGATCACACTGGATAGAAATGCTCCTTTAGTGTTTAGAAATCAATTGCTGGTACACCAGGGGCTAAAAAAACAGGAAATCGTCAACCAGTACCGTATATTTCGAAACCAATAATAATGGTAGGTGCCTAGTACACAAAAAAGGCAATGGTCACTGACCATTGCCTTAAGTTGGTTAGTTGTCTAAAAAATCGGGTTAAACGACTTATTTAACGGGCTCTTCTTTCTTCTCGTCTTCCAATTCTTTACCCACGGCATCAAACTTCCTTGTCAACGCTTCAGCAGCGTTGGCACCTTGAAATTTGATCTTGTAAACGACTTCCCCATCTTCCATTACCTGATGCGCTTCACTGATGGTCAGGGCTTTTACAGTCACATCGTTCTGGATGGTTTCCTTCACTTTTTCAGGAAGGGTTTCCGGATCGATTTTTGTCGTTTCCTGAACCAGTTCGGTTGCTTCGTTTGGAAGCGATTGGGCATGGATGCCGGTGATGGCAAATACACTCACTACCGCAAAGGATAACATTAACTTTTTCATGATTGTTACGTTTATGATGTTAAATAATAGTTGGTTGAAAACAATACTATTTAAATATTATTTTCAATTATCCTTATTCAACAGCTGTGCCAGGTAATTTTAAAAGGGATTGGTATTACAAAAACAGCCCTTATTTACGGTAAAACCCAGGTAATTAGAAAAAGTAATTTCTCCGGATTCAATTATGGTCGGTTTCACTTCACACCCAAATTGTGGACAACCAACCCCAACATGTAAATAAACTCACCTATTCCATCTGTTTTCTACGATCGGTGGGATAACTTTTTAAAAGATAGGATCAAGGCTTTTTTCTACGTTCATCCGGTTTTCCGGAAAGGGCTACTTCCAAAGAAGTTGGTATCTAAAGCAAGCTTCTCCGGAGCGAGGCATTTAGATAGGATTTCGATTATTGGATGATTTTAGAAAGGTAACATGGTATCGGTCAAAAGCTTGTAGTACCATTTTACCAGTAGGGTGAATTTACCCACCAAGATAAACTGAAGGCCTCCTACCGAATGTGTAGTGAAACCCTTATATTTGCGCCTCAGTAAAACCGAGGCCTTTCCCAAATATGGATATACAGCAACAACTTACAAAAACCATTTCCACCGCATTTCAGGAGCTTTTTGATCATACGGTAGATCCGAAGAACCTTTCGCTGCAAGCCACGAGAAAAGAATTCAGCGGAGATTATACCTTCGTTTTATTTCCTTTTTTAAAAATTACGAAAAGTGCACCGGAAGCAAGTGGGGCGAAAATCGGTACCTACCTGCAGGAAAAGCTGCCCGAAGTGGCTGGCTTTAATGTAGTAAAAGGCTTTTTAAACATTTCCCTTTCGGCTACCTATTGGACAGAGGTATTTCTACAGCTTATCGAGGCGGAAGATCCTGGCACCTTTCCGGCGAAGGGTAGGAAGGTAATGGTAGAGTTCAGCTCCCCGAATACCAATAAACCCCTACACCTGGGCCATCTTCGAAATAATTTTCTGGGTTTTTCTGTTTCAAATATTTTGGAAGCCTATGGTTATGAGGTAATAAAAGCCAACCTGGTCAATGACCGGGGCATCCATATTTGCAAATCCATGGTCGCCTATGAAAAATTGGGGGAAAATGCCAGTCCCGAAAGCGCCGGTTTGAAAGGGGATCACCTGGTAGGAAAGTATTACGTCCTTTTCGATCAGGAATATAAGCACCAAATCAAGAAATTGATGGCGGAGGGAATGGCCGAAGAACTGGCGAAAAAAGAAGCTCCCTGGATGAAAGCAGCCCAGGAGATGCTGGTCAAATGGGAAGGGGGTGATCCCCATACCGTGGATCTTTGGAAAAAACTCAACAACTGGGTCTATCAGGGTTTTGACGAGACCTACCGTAGTCTGGGTGTCACGTTTGACCAGTATTATTACGAGTCGGACACCTATCTGCTGGGTAAGGATATCGTCAAGGAAGGGTTGGAAAAAGGGGTCTTTTTCAAAAAAGAAAACGGTTCGGTCTGGGCCGACCTTAGCAGTGTGGGGCTGGACGAAAAGCTGGTATTAAGAGCGGATGGTACCTCGGTATACATGACCCAGGATATGGGCACGGCAGATCTAAAGTACAAGGATCACGGAATTGAAAAATCCGTTTATGTAGTGGGAAATGAGCAAGACTATCA
Source organism: Cyclobacterium sp. (assembly GCA_041685605.1). Lineage (GTDB taxonomy): Bacteria > Bacteroidota > Bacteroidia > Cytophagales > Cyclobacteriaceae > Cyclobacterium. Next base: position 8,043 of record JAWLFL010000084.1, read on the forward strand.
TTTTGAGGTGCTGTTTTCCATTATGCGCCTATTGGGGCGACCCTATGGGGAGGGGCTCTACCACCTCTCCTACGGCATGGTGGACCTGCCTTCCGGTAAAATGAAATCCAGGGAAGGGACGGTAGTGGATGCAGACGACCTGATACAGGAAATGGTGGACACTGCCAGGGATCATACCCAGGAATTGGGTAAAATAGAAGGCTTCAGTCAGGAAGAAGCAGAAGCATTGTACCAGATGTTGGGATTGGGGGCATTGAAATATTTCCTGCTGAAAGTAGATCCAAAAAAACGCATGTTGTTCAACCCCCAGGAATCCATCGAATTCCAGGGCAATACCGGGCCGTTTATACAATATACCCATGCCCGGATCGCAGCCATTCTTCGGAAAGCTAGTCAGATCGAGCTGGATTTTTCGGCCAAAAGCTGTGCTCCCTGCACCGATCTGCAGGATACCGAGCGAGTATTGATATTTCAATTGACCGATTATCGGAATAAGGTCGGCATGGCCGCTGAAGAACTTTCTCCGGCCGTAATTGCCCAATATTTGTTTGATTTAGCAAAAGATTATAACCGCTTTTATGCAGAACTTCCTATCTTTAGTGAAACCAAAGCTGAAGTGCAGGCCTTTCGTGTTGCCTTATCTGCACAGGTGGCCAAAACAATTGGGTCCGGCATGAAGTTATTGGGAATAGATGTACCCGAAAAAATGTAACTATGAACACGCTAATTTACCTAATTATCAGTGGCTTATTTGTCATTCAAATGCCACTGTCAAGTCATTTGAATTTTGTTGCTGATAAAACCAACCCTATCGAGGGTAAAAACCTGTCGCCCATGAATAGAGCCGATGATTTTTATGAGTTTACCCTAAATGATATTGATGGAAATCCGGTCGATTTTTCCAGTTTTAAAGGAAAAAAACTTCTGATCGTAAACGTCGCTTCCAAATGTGGCTACACGCCCCAATATGCTGAATTACAGGAGTTGTACGATGCCTACAAAGGGCAACTAACCATTTTGGCTTTTCCTGCCAATAATTTTGGCGGGCAGGAACCGGGGACGAACGAAGATATCAAAACCTTTTGCACCGAAAACTACGGGGTAACTTTTCCTATGTTTGAAAAAATCTCGGTGAAAGGAGTCGATAAGCACCCCCTCTACCGATGGTTATCAGACAAAAACTTAAACGGCTGGAACAATACCGAACCTTCCTGGAACTTCTGTAAATATTTTATTAATGAAAAAGGCGAGTTGGTCAAGTTTTTTCCTTCCTCGGTAAAACCTATGGACGAGGAAATTATCAAACTAATCAAGTCGTAATTTTATTTTGATTGGAACTATTGAAATACAAAAATGCCTTCCACCTCTGTGGAAGGCTTGTTTTATTTATTGTTTAACGCTATTTTCGTTTTTTTGCATTGGCAGTCATTTCCACCAATAAAGCCTGGGTACAAGCCTTTCGGCTAAGAACCTTACCACTAACCCTTTCCAGCATCATCATGGGGTCCATCATCGCGTTCAAAAACGCCGAGTTTCGTTGGGTTGTGTTTATTTTAGCGGCCCTTACCACTACCCTATTACAGATTTTATCGAATTTGGCCAATGACTATGGCGATAGCATCCACGGGGCGGATAGTAAAGACAGAAAAGGCCCTTCCCGTGCGGTTCAATCCGGGGCTATCAGTGCTGCTTCCATGAAAAGGGGCATGATTCTTTTTTCAATCCTTTCCCTATTAAGTGGCTTATGGCTTCTAGCCGTCGCTTTGGACGATACCGCACTGTTCCTAGGCTTCCTGGCAATGGGTCTGTTGGCCATACTGGCAGCCATCACCTATACTTCTGGTAACAAACCTTACGGGTATGCCGGATTGGGGGACCTTGCCGTATTTATATTCTTTGGCTGGATTGGCGTTATGGGCACCTATTTCCTGCATACCCTTGCCTTTGATGCTTCGCTCTGGCTTCCTGCTTCGGCCGTAGGACTTTTAAGCACCGCGGTTTTAAATATCAACAATATCCGGGACATCGCCTCTGATAAGATGGCCGGAAAAAAATCCATCCCTGTTAGAATTGGTAAAAAAGCGGCCGTCGTATATCATTGGAGCTTGCTGTCCGTTGCCCTTATAATGCTTTTCTTTTTTGTGTTGCAGAAGCAGGCTTATGGAGCGTTATTATATTGGCTGGCTGCTCCCATATTACTTCAAACAGCCTGGGCGGTGAAAGCCTTTAATGCGCCCGATAAATTGGATCCCTACCTGAAAGTCCTGGCTTTAGGGACCTTTTTGTGCGTCCTGCTCTTTGGGCTGGGATGGATGATTTTCTAAACAATTGGTCAAATTCTTATTTAATTTCTGTAGATTTTTGTAGATTAACTGCATGTAAACTATTAATTCGGCAAATACCTATGAAAAGCATCTTAGTACCCTTTGATTTTTCTGAAGAAGCAGAAAATGCCTTCCAATTGGCACAGGAAATTGCAGCCAAAGCGTCCTGTAAACTGAAATTGGTTCATGTGATCGAGATTCCTACCGCACAACATTTCAATACGATGGGGGAAGTAAATATGGAGGAAAATTTTATCGACAAAATCTACATGGTGGATTTAGTAGAGAAGCGAAAAAAGGAATTTAAAGCACTCGAAGAAACACATGCCGTGAAGCCCTACGACTTCAGCACTACCATATCGTATGGAAACCCCTACGCAGGAATATCCAGTGAAATCACCGAAATCAAGGCAGATTTGGTGATTATGGGGTCCAAAGGTTCCAGTGGATTAGAGGAATTGTTGATCGGGTCTAACACCGAAAAGGTAGTTCGGCTTTCCAAATGTCCGGTCATTACCGTCAAAGCCCCGGTAAAAGTCGATCAACTGAAGACCATTGTCTTTGCCAGTGATTTTGGCGAGGACAGCAAAAAAGTAATGAAAAATCTGAAGGACCTGCAGGAACTGCTGGAGGCTGAGATCAGATTGGTAAAAGTAAACACTCCCAATTCCTTTGAAAAGTCCAAGAGCTCCATGGATAAAATCAAAAAATTTATCGACACCAACGATCTTAAAAATGTTCAAATAGATATTTACAACGGCGATACAGAAGAAGAAGGCATTATTGAGTTTGCCGAGGAGGTGGATGCCGACATCATTGCCATGGCCACCCACGGTAGAACGGGCTTTATGCACCTGCTTAGCGGAAGCATTGCCGAAGATGTGGTAAACAGTGCCAAAAGGCCGGTCTGGACCATGAAATTTAAAAAATAATCCGTTTCTATGGGTAGAAAGAAAGACAACGATTGGAAAAAAAGAGATGGAGTGGTGTATTCTACTTCGGATTCATTTGATTACGAGGAAGGTCATGAGGCCTCCGCGGAAACCCTGCCCCCCCATCAGCAAAACCTGCGCATCATGTTGGATAAAAAATCCAGAGGCGGCAAACAGGTAACCCTGGTAACGGGCTTTGTGGGGCAAGAGGAGGATTTGAAAGCATTGGGGAAAACCCTGAAAACCAAATGTGGCGTGGGTGGCAACACCAAAGAGGGTGAGATCCTGATTCAGGGGGATCACCGGGACAAAATCCTGGAGTACCTGAAGCAAGAAGGCTATAAGGCAAAAAAATCCGGTGGTTGAGCCACCGGGTTTTTTTTGCTTTGGTCCTCCCCTGGTTCATCCTTAATCTCCACGAACATCCAAAAGCCCTCCGTTTTCAAAAATCGTCCGTTTTAGAGGGTTAACATGCCTGTACCCTACTGAAGTACCATTTTTTTCATGCCTCCGGTCCTTTTTCCCCGGTCCGCCTACCGCTCACCCTACCCTGCCTATAAATCAGCTTTTTCTCAGGCAATCTCAGGCTCCCACCTCGCTGGAGCCTCAAAATGGCAGCCTAAAAACCTACAACATCCCTCCTTTTGCACCTGTTGCCAATTGCTAAAATCTATCGGATTTACATTTAATTGATTGTCAATCAAATCTATTTCCTGATAGAAATTATCCATTAAATTTAATTTGGATTTAATCTAAATAGAGTAATATTTGTACCTGTATTTAAAATTGATCTAAATAAATGAAGAAATCGCTGTTGCTACCCCTACTGGTGATTGCCCTGCTTCTTTCGAACCATGTGCAGGCATTTCAATCCAACGACACCTCCATGATTACCGCAGGAGGTACCATTACAGAAATCGTATACGAACTTGGTTTCGGATCGGCGATCATCGCCACAGACATCACCTCCACCTACCCCGCTTCCATGCAGCAACTGCCCTCCATCGGCTACCGTAATCAAATCAAAGCCGAGGGTATTCTGGCACTGGGACCGGACCTGCTTTTGATAGAGACCGGCTACCTTAATCCCGACGTGGTCGCCCAGCTAAAATCGGCTGGATTGGAAATACACCAGTTTGACAAACCCACAGACGTTTCCGGCACCTACCGTATCATTCGGGAATTGGCAAATTTTCTGAAAGTTCCTGAAAAAGGAAAGGCACTTACCAAGCAGCTGGATAAAGACATAGAAGCCTTGGATGCCTATACAGCCGGTCTTTCAAAAAAACCAAAAATGGCTTTTGTCATGGCCCGTGGCCTGGAAAACGTCTTTGTAGCCGGAGAGGGTACCTTCGCCGAATCCTTGTTGAAAATGGCAGCCATTGAATCGGTCGGTAAAGGATTCAGTGATTTTATTCCGCTTACCCCGGAGGCACTGGTCTCCATGAATCCGGAATACCTGCTGTTCTTTGAGTCCAGTCTGCGCTCGCTTGGTGGAAAGGAAGCCGTAAAAAACATCCGTGGCGTCGAACAAACCATCGCCTACAACCAAAATGGAATCCTTGCCTTTGACGGGCTCTACCTGTCCGGATTTGGTCCGCGGGTAGCCAAAGCAGCATTGGAATTGGCTAAAAGTGTAAACCGCAACTAAGCATGATTCAAAACCTGAGTTATTCAAAAACCGCTCAGCAGTCCCTGGTACTGGCTGCGCTGGGAATCGGACTTGTATTGCTTGGGCTGCTTTCCATCACCATTGGAGCTTTTCCCATCCCCTTTAGCCATGCGGTTTCCATTTTATGGAACCAGCTGGGCATTGATACGGGAACCTTCACCGAACAGGAGGCCAACGTGTTGTGGCAAATCCGCTTACCCAGAATCTTGTTGGCCATTCTGGTAGGCGGTGGATTAGGGGTGTCCGGAGCGGCACTGCAAGGCCTTTTTAGAAACCCCCTGGTAGAACCGGGACTCATCGGCGTAAGCAGCGGGGGTGCCTTGTTTGCGGTCATTTTTATCGTTTTCGGCTCCTATTTCCCCTGGCTTGGTCCTGTGTTTGGAAGCTTCAGCCTGCCGCTGTTTGCTTTTATTGGCGGCTTGATTAACGTGATGCTGGTATACAAAATGGCCAATCAGGGAGGAAAAACGGATATTTCCCTGCTCATATTGGCGGGTGTTGCCTTGACCGCACTATCGGGCGCACTGATTGGTTTGGCCATTTTCTATGCAGACGAGGCCGCCTTGCGAAATTTCACCTTCTGGAGCCTGGGAGATGTGGGGGGAGCGAATTGGGACAAGGTAAAAATAGCCTTTATCCTGATCTTGTTTCCCTCCCTACTGATTATCAATCAGTTTCGAGACCTCAATGCCCTGGCGATCGGAGAAAACGAGGCCTTCCATATGGGAGTGGACGTACAGCGCGTAAAATACATCGTGTTATTTATGAGTGCACTGGTGGTAGGCGTAGGGGTATCGATGACGGGTACCATTGGATTTGTGGGGCTAATTGTACCCCATCTCTTACGGCTGTCTTTTGGTGCCGACCACCGGCTGGTGCTTCCCGGAGCCTTTCTTTTGGGGGCTTTCCTGCTCAATGGCGCCGATTTGCTTGCCCGGACGGTGGTCATGCCCGCGGAATTACCCATTGGGATCATTACCGCCATCCTTGGCTCTCCGTTCTTTATCTGGCTCATCCTACATGTAAAAAAACTCAACAATTAATATGTTAGACGCACAACACATTCAGTATTATATAGGAAACAGGGCCATTGTGAACCGGGCAAGCATACAGGTGCTTCCCGGAGAACTGACGGCCATTCTTGGCCCGAATGGTGCCGGAAAATCGACCCTTTTCCGGCTGCTGTCGGGAGAACTACCCTGCAAACTGGGTCGGATTACCTATAATGGGCAGTCGATAAAAGGAATGAAAACCAGGCAGCTGGCCTCCTTGCGGGCGGTCATGCCCCAGCACAGTACGCTTACCTTTCCTTTTCAGGCAAAGGAAGTCGTATCGCTTGGCCTGATGTACAGCCGGCCCAAATACCCAAAAAAAATCGTAAAAGAGGTCATGTCGGCTACCCAAACCTGGCACCTGAAAGAGCAGTTCTATGGCAACTTATCCGGAGGCGAAAAGCAGCGGGTACAGCTGGCACGGGTATTGGCACAAATATGGGAAATCAAGGCCACTCCCCGGTACTTGCTTCTGGATGAACCGACTTCCAGTATGGATATTGCCCAGCAGCACCACATCATGCAAATCATCGGACAACTCAAAAAACGGGATATTGGCATTTTGGCCATACTCCACGACTTAAACCTCGCGGCTAATTATGCCGACAAGGCCCTGCTACTCAAACAAGGCCGGGTACTACACCAGGGTGTGGTACGAACCGTAATGACTCCGGAAAACCTGCAAGGGGTGTTCGACTATCCCCTGTCGGTACAAACCAACGGCCCCGGCGCACCGATTTATATCAGCAGCCTTCCTTCATCTGCTACTTCATCAACCCATTATACGTATAAACTCGCTTAATTATGGAAACTACTCTGAAATATCCCTCCGGTACCGCGTTAAAAAAGGCCTGGGAGGAACTAAAGTCAAATCAGCCAAAAAGGAGAATACGAGACGCCGCACGCATGCTTCAGGTGTCCGAACTTGAGCTATTGCTGACGACGGATAACCCGGCCCCCATCCGATTGAAAGCCGATTGGGCGAATATCCTCCTTTCCTGCAGGGAGTTGGGAAAAGTGATGGCCTTGACCAGAAACGACGGCTGTGTCCTGGAGCACAAAGGAAATTTTCAAAAAATCTCCATCCATGGCACCGCTCCCCACCAAATCGCCACGGTGATTGGACCCATCGAGCAGCGGGTGTTTTTTGGCAAGTGGAAATACGGCTTTGCCGTGGCCACCGATACGCCCAGGGGCATCATGCGCAGCCTTCAGTTTTTTGACCAGTCCGGCGAGGCCGTGATGAAAATTTACCTCCAGGAAAAAAGCAACCAGGATGCCTACGACAATTTGATTCGTGCCTACCGTAGCGAGGAACCCTTGCAGGGGATTCAAGTACAACCTTTCGAGAAAGAGACCCACGCTACTTCCGTGGATCAGGAAACTTTTGTCCGGGACTGGGAAAACATGAAAGATACCCATGATTTCTTCGGTATGCTCCGCAAATACAATATTCACCGGCTAGACGCCATCAAATGGATTGGTGAAAAATGGGCCTACCCCGTGGATCGCCTATCGGTTAGGAAAATTTTGCACCTGGCTTCCGCAGAAAAATTGCCCATCATGATCTTTGTGGGAAACAAAGGAAACATTCAAATCCATCAGGGAAAAGTACGTACCATCCGGCAAATGGGGAACTGGCTGAACGTAATGGATCCGGATTTCAACATGCACCTGGACGAGTCCTGCATTGACTCGGCCTGGGTAGTGCATAAAAATACCGACGATGGGTTGGTGTCTTCCCTGGAGCTATTTGATGCAGACGGGGAGATGATTGCCCAGTTTTTTGGGCTCCGGAAGCCAGGCCTTCCGCAGAAAGAACAATGGAAACATTTGATTGACCAACTTTAACACTTTCCCGGTGGTCCACCGGCCATCGGGAAAAATTTTATCCCTATGTGTAGAATCAATCTTAATAAAAATAGTTTTACCTGCTGGCTTTTGGGATGCGTTCTCTTTCCATTCCTAAGCCATGCTTCCGATCCGATTTGCATCCGGGATCAAGCAGGCAACCCCATTCCGCATGCCTATGTAAAAATCGGACCGGACAAGGTCGTTCCCGTGGATCGTACGGGTTCTTTTGAACTGCCGGATAACCTGGAAGCCGACCAGTTGATCGAGGTTTTTGCGATGGGATTTGATGCACGGCAGATTCGGGTCAGGGAAATAAGCGAATTGAGTAGTTTGCGCTTGACAGAAAAGATTGGGCAAATGGGTGAAGTCGTCGTCGCTGCCACGCGAACCGACCGCAGCCTGGAAGATTTACCCATGCCGGTAACGGTCATTTCCCGCGAACAAATTCAAGAAACCGGTGGCATGCGCCTTTCGGAGGTGTTGCGGGAGCAAACGGGCCTGCAGGTAGTCAGCGACCACGGTGCCGGGCTACAGATGCAGGGGCTATCT
>JAWLFL010000329.1:0-3986 GCA_041685605.1 Cyclobacterium sp.
GATGAGCTGCTTCATTTTCAATTTCTTTTCCAGGTGTAAAAATGGTTTGCCCGAAAGCTGGAAATACCGCAACCTCATTTCCAGCCGGATGATGCGGTTTTGATTTTTCAAAGCATATATTTTCCAAAAGCAACCCAGGCCGGGATGTGTGTATTCCGGATAAATAACTCAGGCTCTATTTTAATAGAATGAAAAAACCAGGACCCAATAATTTCCTGGTTTTGGGCAAACAGGCCTGATGCAATGAAGGAAAAGACTCCTACACAGACCCCATACAAAAACGGAGCGGTACCGGATGAAACAGCACCGGATCTTTCCCGCATGAACCAGGGAAATTTATTCCGTAGCGGCAGGCATTTCATTTTTCGGGATTAGGTTAAGCAAATTTTGACCATTGTCTTTATAGATGGCTTCGTTAAGCGAATAAAAATAGGCCCCTTTTTTGGAGGTGGATTTATCCTTTTCGTTTTTCTTTTTCAGGATATTGCTGGACAGTAATTTCCGGGTAAAATTTCGTTTGTCAATCTTGGTGTCGAAGAGTCCTTCGTACAAGGCCTGCAGCTGAGGTAGGGTAAACTTCTCCGGAAGCAATTCAAACAAGATGGGGTGAAGCGATGCCTTATAACGGAGGCGGTTGAGCGCCATCTGCACCATTTCCTCATGGTCAAAAATCAGTTGGGGTAATTCTTTCATCAAAAACCAGTGGGCATGGAAATCATCGTTTATTTGCTTTTCGTATTTTTCGATATCGATCAGGGCCATGTAAACGACTCCCACCACGCGCTCCACCGGGTCTCGATCCGGACGGCTAAACGCATGCATTTGATCCAAATAAACGTTTTCCAATCCGGTTAGCTGTTTTAGGATTCGCGTGGCCGCTTCATCAAGGGATTCTGTGGGTTGGAGAAACCCACCCATCAGGCTCCACTTTTCTTTTTCTGGCGCAAACCCACGCTGTACCAGTAATAATTTATAGTCTTGACCATCAAACCCGAAAATAATGCAATCCACGGCTACCAAAACCCTGGTCTGACTGGAATATTTAATCATAATAGCTTTTAATCTAAGTCTACCGTTAGTCTTTTTTGTTTTGCCAATAATTACTTCCTAAAATAGCATATGGGCTATTCTGCGGGATTACCAAGACCTAATTACCTACCCGGAAATCATTTGTTGGTAATATCCGGTTTTAAGTTTACTTATTTTTTTTCAAACGTCACTATTACGATTAAAAAAAATAATGGAATTCCGGATAGGCAGTCCAAAAAAAGGAAACAGGGATTAAGGCTGAAAAACCTTCAGGTTTGGGTACTGGGAATCATATTTTTTTTACAAAAGGATTTTTCTGATTTAAAACACAAAAAATTAGTTATAAAAAAAGATCCCCTATAATTTTTTTCTTGATAATAAAATCCATATAATTTGGAATAATTCAGCTGAAATCACCCTATTAAGATTAAAGATTCCCTTTGCTTAAAGGGAGGTTTCTTGTTAAGTAAAATATAACCTCGTTAAGGTTAATTAAAAGCTGTAAAAACAAAGCGATGTTTTGTTTTTCATGTATTAAAAAAACCGTTCATCAATAAATCAAGTGCCTATGGAAAACTGATTCGTGACAAGCGAAGAAAAACGATTAAGAAAAATCTAACAATTAACAACAATCCATTATGAAAAAACAAATACTTAGTTGTCGCCTGATGAAATCGATGTCATGCCTGGCGGCAATCCTGTTTTGCCTGATTTCCGGCAGCCTGATGGCGCAGGAACAGCAATTGGACAGGAATCTCGAGAATGTGGCAGTGAATGTGCCCGACAGAGCCTCCATCAGCAGCGTGGAGAAAACACAAAATGAATTTGATATCACCGTATCCGGGACCGTGACGGACCAAAACGGACAACCCATACCTGGTGCTACCGTATCCGTTCCGGGTACCTCCGTAGGTACAGCGACGGATCTGGATGGAAAATATTCCGTGACCGTACCGGAAGGAGTTTCCCTGGTATTCTCTTTTATTGGTTTTGAAAGTAAGACCGTAGAAGTAGGAAACCAGCAAACCATTGATGTCACCTTGGTAGAAAGTGCGCAGGCATTGGATGAAGTGGTGGTTGTAGGATATGGTACGCAGGAGAAAGTAAACCTGACGGGTGCTGTAGGCGTAGCGACCAGTGAGCGACTTGAAAACAGGCCCATTGCCAATGTGGCAGAAGGGCTGCAAGGGGTCATTCCCAACCTGAACATTGCTCCTAGAAATGGTGACCCTGCTCAAAGCCCTGAATTCAATATCCGTGGATTCCAATCCATCAATGGCGGTTCGCCATTGATTTTGGTGGATAACGTTCCCATGGATTTAAACAGGATCAATCCCAATGATATTGAGAGTGTATCCGTACTAAAAGATGCTTCCGCCGCTGCCGTTTACGGTGCCCGGGCAGCATTTGGGGTTGTTTTGGTCACTACCAAAAGCGGAAAAGCTGGTAAAGTAAGAGTATCCTTAAATAGCCAGTTTTCATTAGCCAAACCGATCTTCAATATGGATCCGGTCACCGATCCACATGACTTTGTAAATGCCAGAAACATTGCGAATATTCGAACCAATGGCGTGCCTAGTTACGATGATGACATGGTGGAAGGTACCCGAAGGTGGTCTGAAAACCCAATCCCCGAAAACGAATGGGGCGTGGTAGATGGAAACCTTCGTTTTTACGGTTTTAACAATTACCAGAACAATATCATGACGGACTTTGCTCCCACGCAACAGCATGATTTATCCATTTCAGGGGGTTCAGAAAATTCGAATTATTTCGTTTCCTTTGGTCACTTGAATAAGGATGGGTACCTGGATTCAGAGCGCAATGAAAATTTCAAGCGATACAACATCCTGATGAAAGGGGAATTTAAAATTACGGATTGGCTGACCCTGGATGAGAAAATCGTGATCAACTCCCAGCAGACTGATAAACCTTATTTCTACAACTGGGATGTGAATATCAACTCTCTGGCGAGGGTAAATCCAATTATGCCCATTCAGTTTCCTGATCTGCCTTTTTATAACGAGCCGGGAGATCGGGAACAATATGAACAATACATAGGCATGTATTTTGGCGGAACTAATTTCTGGCCCTACCTGGAAGATGGAGGCAGAAATACCTGGACGAATAACGATATTTGGTTGACGCAGGGAGCAACGCTCACGCCAGCGGAAGGCCTTACGATTAAGTCTAATTTCTCGTATAATTTCTTTCACAGAACACAGCAGGAAGTAGCCAGCAAAATTGATATTGTCGACAACAACCTCCTGGCCGATCAAATGATTAGTAATGGTTTCAGCGGTAACGATTTCATCGATGAAAGAAATACCTATAACCAGTATTATGTGTTCAATGCCTATGCGGATTACCAAGTTCCACTTCCGGAAATCCACAACCTGAAAACCATGATTGGTTTTAATCAGGAGTGGGGTCAGAATAAATTCGTCCGATCACAAGCCAATACCTTGCTTACTCCCTTAATTACGGATTTGAATGCCACCATTGGGATGCAGCAAACTGCAGGAAGCAGTAGTCATGTTTCGTTAAGAGGAGCCTTTTACCGGGTAAACTATATTTTTGATGAGAGATTTTTGCTGGAAGCCAATGGCCGGTATGACGGTACTTCTCGTTTTCCTCAGGAAAGTCGTTTTGGTTTCTTCCCTTCTTTCTCTGCAGGATGGAGACTTTCGAATGAAAACTGGATGGCCGGAACCAGCAATTGGATGGATGAATTAAAATTAAGAGCATCTTATGGAACCTTAGGTAATCAATTATTAGGTAATAATTTTTACCCCTATATTCCTACCATGGGAACCGGTCAATCTCCTTATATGATGAGTGCCGGTCAGCGAACACCGTATGTGTCTCCTGCCGGATTGGTAAGTCCGACTTTGACCTGGGAAACGGTTGTATCTCAGAATGTTGGTCTTGACTTCACCTTATTTGGTGGTAAAATT
>JAWLFL010000085.1:0-7504 GCA_041685605.1 Cyclobacterium sp.
AAAAAAGGAATCCATAATTTCTCTGTTTGTTCGAAAACAGCCGGATGAAACCCCCAGCAATTCATAGACACCGGATTTTCCGGAGAAATTTCTATTTTATCGGAGCCTTCCTCGTGAAAAATCCGGCCTTCTTTTCTGGAAATAGCCGTACGCTCAATCATTCCTGTGAGGAACCCCTCAGGGGAAGATTCGCAAACGCCTCTGCTCACGGTACCGTAATCAGACAAAACATTTTCCAAAGCATACCCCACCATGCAGTGAAGTTGGGGGCTTACCTCTTTGCTTAAAAATGCAGCAAGGATCTGAAAAGCCTCCACACCATAAAAATCATCCGCATTTATTACAGCAAATGGCTCTTTGATGGCATCCTTCGCACACAACAGCGCATGTGCCGTGCCGTAAGGTTTTTTTCTTTCCGGTTGCCGGTAGGCCTCCGGCACCATACTTTCAAGTGATTGAATAACGAATTCAACCTGAATCTTATCTCCAAACTTTGGAACAAAAATAGCCTTGGCTTCTTCTAAAATTTCCTTCCGGACAATAAAGACAATTTTGCCAAATCCGGACCGTATGGCATCAAAAACGGAATACTCGAGAATGGTTTCCTTATTGGGCCCAAACCCGTCTATTTGCTTGTCTCCCCCGTACCGGCTGCCCATGCCTGCCGCCAAAATCAAAAGTGTTGGTTTTTGCATAACTGAATTAAAATAGGTATTAAATTCCTTACCCAGGAAAAATTCATCAGCGACAAAGGTACTTTTTTTACCCTTTCAATGGATTTAATTTGCTGCTTTTTTTGCCCGGGGCAGACCAAAAATAAAAGATACATTTCAGTTCATAAAAAACCCTCGTTTTCTCAACAATATTAATCGATACGAAAAAACAGGGCCGTATTTAAGTTCAAAATGCCTAATATTACAGATATTTTCGCCAAAATAGTCAAATTTTACTCCATTTTTCATATTTTCTTTACTTTTTAGCCAGATTTAATTGTTAAATCAGTTTTGATTTTTAATTTTGAAAAAAATAAAATTTTTAATGATAGAATTAGCAACGAATTACTAACCCTGTTAAGAAAATGAAAAAAATTGAAGCATTAATTAGAACTTCAAAATTTGATGAAATTCACCAATGCCTGTCCAGCCTGGGTGTAAAATTTCTGACCTTTTATGAAGTAAAAGGAATGGGACTGCAGCATGCCCGCATGCAGACCTACCGTGGCGTGGCTTACGAGCCAACGTTCATTCCCAGGACTAAACTGGAAATCGTCGTACCTGATGAGTTAGAAGATGATGTGGTCCAATGCATCCTGAAGGAAGGAAGGACCGGCGAAGTAGGTGATGGTAAAATATTCGTCTACGAGGTGGGCAAAGCCTTTAGAATACGTAACGATGACTCCGGAGAAGCGGCACTTTAAGTAATCTTCTGGCAATTTATCATCTAACTAATATTCCAACTTATACTAAATATCAACAAAATGAATCAGGAATTATTTACTGTAAACAATCTTTGGATCATGGTGGCCACCATTTTGGTGTTTATCATGCACCTGGGATTTGCTGCGCTCGAAGCCGGACTTACCCGGGCAAAAAATACCGTCAATATTCTTTTTAAAAATACCATCATCCCCGCCTTGGGTCTAATAACCTATGCGTTTGTGGGTTTTAACCTGATGTATCCGGGAGAGGCATTCTCAGGTGGTGTTTTTGGATTGAGCGGTTTTGGACTTAGCCTACCGGAGGGATGGGATACCGCTGCTTATTCCGAAGGATACACCTTTTTTACTGATTTTATCTTTCAGGCCATGTTTGCGGCCACGGCTGCCACGATCGTTTCAGGGGCCGTCGCCGAGCGCATAAAGTTAGGCCCGTTTATTTTCTTTTCCTTGCTCTACGTGGGGATTTGTTATCCCATCGCAGGAATGTGGAAATGGGGTGGTGGGTTTCTGGATACACTCGCAATACCATTTTATGATTTTGCTGGCTCCACCATCGTTCATTCCGTAGGCGGTTGGGGTGCGGTAATTGGTGCCTATTTACTAGGACCGAGGATCGGCAAATACAAAGATGGCAAAATGAACGCCATCCCAGGCCATAACATTCCCCTGGCTACCTTTGGGGTGTTTTTGCTTTGGTTTGGCTGGTTTGGTTTCAACGGGGGCTCGGTCCTTTCCGCTGATCCAGGAGCCGTTTCCCTGGTATTTGTCACTACCGCACTGGCGGCCGCCGCTGGAGCCTTTGGAGCCTTGCTCGCATCCTACCTCAAATTTAAAGCTTATGACATCACCATGGTCCTGAATGGTATCCTGGCCGGCTTGGTAAGTATTACCGCCGGGGCAGATTTGATGTCTCCCACAGAAGCGGTGATCATTGGATTTATAGGCGGTATTTTGGTTGTATTCGGAGTGGTCTTTTTTGATAAAATTAAAATTGATGATCCGGTAGGTGCAATTTCCGTTCACCTGGTTTGCGGTATTTGGGGAACATTGGCTGTAGGCATCTTTGGCGACCTTGCCGGTGGAGGACAAATTTTATCTCAATTGGCGGGGATTGGTGCCATTGGAGCTCTTTGTGTATTGTTCAGCTTTCTGGTATTCTTTACGCTGAAAAAAACCATTGGTATACGCGTAGACGAACAAGAGGAGACCGAAGGACTCGATATCAACGAGCATGGCATGCATGCCTATCCGGATTTCGCTACAAAGGAATAAACATTTCTGGCTATAGCTATATCGTAAAAAAGAGGCAGGGTTTTCCTGCCTCTTTTTTTTTCATCAGGAAACCCCAACGGTCCCTGTTTTTCTATAACCGTTGAGGTCTTTGGGACCTCGATGGTTTTTTTCGGGGACGTTCTGCGGAACGAATACGGAGTTAGGGAAACCCCAAGGATCAATGTCTGTAACCGTTGAGGTCTTTGGGACCTCGACGGTTTTTTTCATGTACGTTCTGCGGAAAGACCCTCGGGGTTGGGGAAACCCCAAGGGTCAATGTCTATAACCGTTGAGGTCTTCGGAATCTCGTTTGTAACGTTAGCAATGATGAGCAAATGTTGCGTTTATTTACTTTTCCTTTTTCATCGGGTTAGGGCCGGAAGAAGTTCCCCTGGCAGGTGCCCGCTGCTTGAACAATTCAAATTTTGAAGGCTGAAATTGTCTGGGCCAGTAGTTATTGTTTTCATCTATATCCGCTGTCTCCCGGTACGGGTCAAGCACAATCCGGACTACTTCCTTCTCTTTAGCAAAAACTTTGCTCACCTGGTATTCATCCATTCGCCAAATCTGGGCTGGGATTCGTTCAATCTCGGAAGTTCCGTCCTGATATTGAAATTCCAGGATAATGGGCATTACCAGCCCACCGATATTTTCGAAATGGATTTCATAGAAATTCAATCCGCTTTCGAGCATGGCCCTTTCCTCGGCACTTAGGCTGGAAAGGAAATCCTGGTAGGCCTTTTCATCCTCCGGACCTACACGGAATCGATCGTAATGATTATAGAAATCTGCGGCCTCTGGATCTTTCTCCACTACCGTTTCCGGAATGTCCCTGGCATTTCTTATCCTGGAGATATAATTTTCTTCCCTTTCGTAGGCCTCCCGCTCATCGGCTTTTACTTCGGCTGGCTTTTTACTGTCGATTTTATACCAGGTTACATCCTGTATGGCAATGTCCACGGGTTCGGTGCCATAAAACCATCCCCTCCAAAACCAATCCAGGTCTACCGCAGAAGCATCCTCCATCGTCCTGAATAAATCCGCCGGAGTGGGGTGTTTAAACATCCAACGTTGGGCGTATTTTTTAAAAGAATAGTCAAAGAGCTCTCTACCCATGATCGTTTCCCGAAGAATGTTCAGGGCAGTGGCCGGTTTTGCATAAGCATTGGGACCAAATTGGATGATGTTTTCGGAATTGGTCATGATCGGTTCAAGTAGGTGCTTTTCGCTTCTCATATAAGGAGCGATCTTATGTGCAGGGCCTCGACGGGAGGGATACTCCCGTTCCCATTCCTGCTCCGCCAAAAACTGCATAAAGGTGTTCAACCCTTCATCCATCCAGGTCCATTGCCTCTCATCGGAATTTACGATCATGGGGAAAAAATTATGCCCTACTTCGTGAATAATAACGGATATCATGCCGTATTTGATGGCCTCGGAGTAGGTGCCGTCCGTATCGGGCCTTCCATAGTTAAAACATATCATCGGATATTCCATTCCGTTCGTCGCTTCCACCGATATGGCCACTGGATAGGGATAGTCAAAGGTACGGGCGGAATAGGATTTCAGGGTATGCGCTACCACCCGGGTGGAGTATTGTTCCCAAAGGGGGTTGGCTTCTTTGGCATAATAGGACATGGCCATGACTTCTTTCCCTCCAAGGGATACGGCCATGGCATCCCAGATGAACTTTCGGGAAGATGTCCAGGCAAAATCCCGAACGTTCTCCGCATGGAATATCCAGGTTTTCTTTTCAGCGGACTTCCCTTTTTCCAGCTTCTCTGCTTCGGCTTGCGTTCGGATGATAACCGGTGCGTCGAAGGTGGTTTTAGCCAATTCCCAACGGTCCATTTCCTTCGCATTGAGAACATCTCCCGGATTCTGTAAAACGCCTGTGGCGCCGACCATGTGGTCGGCAGGAACCGTTATGGATACCTCGTAATCGCCAAAAACCAATGCAAATTCCCCTCTCCCGACAAACTGCTTGTTTTGCCAACCTTCAAAATCGGAGTATACCGCCATACGGGGAAACCATTCAGCCATGGTGTATAAATAATTCCCGTCTCCCTCGAAATATTCGTATCCGGGCCTACCCCCAATAAAACTCATCCGGTCATGAATGGAGAAACTCCATTCGATATGAAACTCAAAACTATCTCCCGGCAGAAGCGGTTCGTCCAGATCCAATCGCATCATCGTACGGTTTACCGTAGTAGGAATCTCATTTCCTCGGGAATCCGTTACAGCGTAAATTTTCAATCCCAACTCCATATCGTGCCACAGGATCCGCTGAAGCTGCCCCAAGCTCATTTTGGGCTGAATACTATTGCTGCGCATTTTCGGAGTTTCGGAATCCTTATCTCGCTCATTTTGATCCAGCTGAACCCATAAATAATCGAGTGGATCAGGGGATTCGTTGTAATAGGTAACTTTCTCCTTTCCCTGTATGGATTGATTTTCATCATTCAACTCCACCTCAATTTCGTAATCGGCTTTTTGCTGCCAGTATTGGTGTCCCGGTGCTCCGGAGGCCGTGCGGTAGACATTGGGTGAGCGAAGCAGGTTACCTAACTGCTCAAAGCGATTGCCATGACGTTGCTCTTCTACCTGAGCGAAGGCAGAAAGGTGGAGGAGCATTCCTACGAATAAGAAGACAAGAATATTTTTCATAAAATAGGATAGATTATTATAAGGCGTAGGATAACCCAAGCCCGCAAAATGGAATTAAAGTGGAATTTAATAAATTAACCGTATTATTATGCCCTATGTTGGTTAAAATTCTTCCTTTTTTACCAATAGCTGCTATCAATCATCATCATGGTGGCCATTCCCAGGACGATGGATGAAACGACCAGCACCCACTCTTTTCGATTCACCCCAAAAATCCCCACGATCAGGGAAGATATCACCAGAGATCCGATCACAATTACCAATTGTCCCACTTCCAACCCTAGGTTAAACGCGAGCAGCGGCTGAAATATCGATTGTTCCCTGCCCAACAAAGATCTCAGGTAATTGGAGAATCCCAACCCGTGGATCAACCCAAAAAACAAGGCAAACAGGTAATTGAGCTGTATTCCTCTCCCTCCGGAAGGTCTGGGCTTGAGGATATTGGCAGCAGCGGTAATCGCAATGGTTACCGGGATCAAAAATTCTACCAGGTCAGTATTGATTCGTACCAACTGAAGGGTGGCCAATGCCAATGTCAGAGAATGCCCGATGGTAAAGGCAGTAACCAAAATGACAATTCTTCCCCAGTCCCGCATCATGTAAATAACCGCAAGTGCAATGACAAAAAGAATATGATCAAACCCTTTCAGGTCAAGAATGTGTTGGATTCCAAGATTAAAATACAACTGAAATTGGTTCATACAACAGGTTATTTAATACTTTTGCTTTGAAAATTTTGTTGTAATATTAACGCATATTTCACACATAAAACAAAATTCATTACTATAAATGCCTCTAATGAACGCAATCACTATCGTCCTCTCCTGTTGGTGGCTAGCGCACCCCTTTTACATAAGCCTGACTGACATGGTGTACAATGAAGAGAATCAGACAATTGAAATCGCTCAAAAAATTTTCTGGGATGACATGGAGGTGGCCCTATCCAATGCAAGTGGGACTGCGGTAGATTTCCTTTCGCCAAACCAACCAGAGAAACTGGACAGTTTGATAGCCCGGTATCTGCTTGCACATAACCAAATCCTTATTCAGACTGATACCGTCCGGCTTCATTATCTCGGACACGAGGTAGAAGGGGAGGCCGCCTGGTTTTACATGGAATCGGAGAAAATTCCCTCTCCAGAGCAAATCACTATTTACAATGCCGTTTTGATCGATGATTTCCCGGAACAGCAAAACATTATCAATTTCTATAAAAACCGCAAACCAAAAAGCCTGCTTACCCGAAAGGACAAGACGGGAGGAGTATTAATCCTGGAAGATTAATTGTCTTTTATTCGCTCCTAACTGAAAAAAGCCACCCTCTAGTAGCTAAAGGGTGGCTTTTTCTATATAGTCGATTAGGCAAGTTTAATTGTACCCATCGTTTTGGACCAATTCAGGATTAATATCCAACTCCCTTTGAGGGATTGGCAAAATGGTTTTATTTTGGCCAGCCTGGGATGCTTCGTACTGCTCATCTCCCTGAGGACGTAACGCCCTTCCATATCGCAGTAAATCCATCCTTCGATGCCCTTCAAACGCCAGCTCCTTTCTTCGCTCCTCCAGGATGAAGTCTACAAAAGCTTCTTTTCCGGAAAAATCGCTTGCCTCCATTGGATCCAAACCGGCCCTTTCTCTCAATTCATTTACTAAATCAAGGGATTCCTGGTTCACGCCATCCAATTGTGCCAGGGCCTCTGCCCGGTTAAGTACCACTTCGGTGGTTCTAATGATGGGTGAATTGTCGGAATGATTTACAGGATCCGGAAATTTGGTAGTGTACATCCGTTCGTTGTCTCCCTCTTTAGAAAGCTCCGTATATCGATGATCATTGGCATCGTATGCTGCCAGTAAATACTCGGAAAAGGGAGCATCGCCTCTGGCTCCGTCTTCGGCAGGATTGTAATAGGAGGCCCAGCCTCCGGAGCCGGTTCTTCCGTTATCAATCTCGGAGTTCTGAATAGAAAAAACATATTCGGAATTATTTTCCCCCCAAAAATTGTAATTGGAAGCCAGTTCGTACAGGGATTCGTTTTCCAAAACGTCTTCTGCCCTTTCAGCAGCCAGTTGCCACTGTCCGCGGTAAAGGTATACCCTGGAAAGTAAGGCATTCGCCGCCCCCTG
>JAWLFL010000085.1:7604-16387 GCA_041685605.1 Cyclobacterium sp.
TTTTTAAATTTTTCATGTCCATGTTATTTTAAAATCCTAAAGACACACCCAGCGTTACGGATTTCGCCTGGGCAGGAGTAAAAAAGGACTCTCCCTGTCGCTGGTTATTTCCTCCACCATCGTTGACCTCAGGCTCCAGGCCATCTTCAAGGCTGGAAAAGGTCAGGAAGTTTTGCAACATTCCATAGATCCTTGCGCTTCTGATAATCTTCGTGTTTGCTAATACCGCGGTAGGAATGGTGTAGCTAAGGGACAAGTTCCGCAACCGGATATGATCTCCTTTTCTTAATTGCTGCGTAGAACGCTGCGCGAAGGTAGACTGCGTATCACCGTTTAATTTCGGGGCAAAACTGTTTCTGTTGTCTTCTGTCCAGTAGTCCAGCAACTGAGGGTCCAGATTGAACGAGTTCAGGTTGTTTGGATAGTTTAGGAATCTCAAATCATCATACATAATGTAGTTTCCTTCGACAAAGGTAATCAAAGCCGACAGCACCAGCCCTTTGTAGGTAAAGCTATTGGTTAATCCACCTGAAATTCTAGGGATAGCAGAGCCCACGATTACCCGATCATTTGCACTATAAGTAGTGGTCGTTTCACCATCTTTGGTTAACCATTCTGCTTCACCCGTTTCCGGATTAATTCCATGATACCTGACCAGGTAAAAGGTGTTTACCGGATGTCCTTCAATGGCTCGCTGGCTGGCAGACCCCTCAACAAACCGCCTGCCCTCACTATCCTCGGAAGCTCCGGGCAGTTCCAGCACCTCATTTTTAAGGAATCCGGCATTTAGGATTGTTTTCCATTCAAAATCCGGGGTCTGAATATTCGTCGACTGTACCATTAAGTCTATTCCCCTATTCCTCATGGAGCCGGCATTTTGAGTAAGGCTGGCGTATCCTGTTGTATAAGGGATCGGCACATCTAGCAAAAGTCCCTCTGTATCTTTATTCCAAACAGAGGCTTCAATATCCAAGCGGTTATCCAAAAGACTGGCATTTACCGTAAAGTCAAACTGAGCAGACTCCTCCCACCCTAGCAGTGGGTTGGCTGGCTGGGATAAATACCCGGGCTACCGGCATAGTCTCCTAAGGTCCCTGCCTGATAGAGCCCCAGGGATTCAAAGTTACTGATCCGGTCATTCCCTGCCGTACCATAACTTACATTTAACTTAAGGTAATTCAGCAAACTGAAAGCCTGCAAAAACTCTTCTTCTGAAATCACCCATCCTCCGGAGAGTGCCCAGAAATTACCGTACCTATTGTCGGCACCGAATCGGGAAGACCCATCTCTTCTGGCACTTCCTTCAAACAGGTATTTGTCATTATATCGGTAATTGAACCTGGCAAAATAAGAGGCCAGCTTCCAGTTGGTACCGGTAGCACTTGTGATCGTGGGTGTAGCGGCTGAGGCTACGTTGGGAAGCTTATCACTAACGAAGCCTGATCCCTCTACCGTAATGCTGGAGAAGTCAGCCTGCTCATAGGAATACCCCAGTAAACCTCCTACGTAGTGGTCGCCAAAATATTTCTCGTAATTCAGGGTATTGGTGGACAACCACTTGTAATCCTGAATGATTCGCTTGTACCCGCTACCGGTTGGCTCTACGATATCCGGAAACCTAAACGTCTCCTCTGTCTGAATCTGATCGATCCCCCAGTCGGTTTTAAACGTCAGGTCGGGAAGAATGTCCACTTCAAAGTAGGTATTGGCAGTAGTCCTTCTGGTGATGTATTCCGTGGTAGCTAAATCCTCAATGGCAAGCAGATTAGGCACAAATCCCAGTCGGGTATAATTGCCGTTGTCGTCAAAAGGCCTGTTGTAAGGCAAGTGCAGGAAGGCTGAAGTCAAGGGCGCGTAGGTGCTGTTGTCCGAATAAATCCGGTCATTATTCGTTTTAGCCAACCCTATATTTGCTCCGAAACGGGCCTTTTCAGAGAATTTATGCGTCATGTTCAGACGACCATTAAAGCGGTCCAACTCGTTGCCAAGGGCATAGGTATCTTGGTTGAAATACGTTCCGGAGATAAAATAAGTCGTACTTTCACTCCCTCCGGAGGCACTGACGTTCAAGTTCGAAATGGACCCTTGCTGGATCACCGCCTCCGGCCAATCAAATCCTTGTTGCGGAAATTCGGATACCGGTGTTTCAGTCCGTAAAGATCGGTATTGGTTGTACTGCTGAAGGGACATGTAAGGCCGCTGGGTAGTTGGATTCTGGATGCCCTGATAATAGTCTACGTTGATCCTGGACTGTCCGCTTTTTCCTTTCTTAGTCTCGATGAGGATGACTCCATTTGCGCCTCGAGACCCATAGATCGCAACCGCAGAAGCATCTTTCAGCACCGAGATCGATTCGATCTCATTCGGGTTAATTTCCATCAGCGGATTAAGTGCTACAGCTCCGGAAGAATTGGAGTAATCATCACTACTACCATCATTTAAAGGAACTCCGTCCACTACAAACAGCGGTGAGCCACCGGCTGTCAGGGAGGCTACTCCACGAATCCGGATATTTTGCTGGGCACCGCCGACACCGGAGGTACCGGTAAGCTGGACTCCTGCCGCCTGCCCTTGCAAGGCTTCCTGGCCTGTAAATATGGGCATTCCTTCAATTTGGGAATTGTCCAGGGTGGAAATACTCTGAACGGATAATTTGGAAGACTGCGTTCCATAGCCGACCACCACCACTTCTCCCAATGTTTTCACATCAGGTTCCATAAACACATCAATACGGCTTTGATTTCCTACCGTCTTTTCTTGGGGAATAAACCCCACGAAACTAAACACTAGTACGTTGGATCCTTCCGGAACTGTTAATGAATAGGAGCCATCAATATCGGTGATGGTCCCTGCCATAGTTCCTTTGATACTTACATTCACGCCCGGTATCCCCCCTGGCTCGTCTTCAGAGGTAACCTTTCCGGTCACAGTCCTGAGCCTGTAAGGAGATTACCGCCAACAGCATCAATGCGAGGCTAAGTAAAACTCGTTTCATTTTAGTAAATAGATTAAGGTTTTTTAACAATAGTTATAATGCAAAATTCCATTAATTTATTTATAATAACAAAACAAACGCTATTAGATAGTCCAATAGATAAACCTAAAATTTTTGCGTTTTACCTTAAATTAAGAATAAATTAAAAGAGAGGGCCTGAGGACAATAGTAGTATTTTTAAGTTTTATTGTTTTTCCAATCTTTAAATATATATATTATATTTTTATATTTTTTTATTTAATTAATTTAATTTAAAACCTATTTTACCAAAAGAGAGGCCATTTATTTTATTCCTCATATTGCATATTAATAGTATTTTATTTTGCTATATGGCACTCCGGTAAGCATTTCACCCACTCGTCGGTTTACAAATCTGAATTCGTAAAAATAAAAACAAAATTTTTTATAGGTTATTTTAAATTTTACAAAATTTAAAAAAATTAACGATTTTTTAAAAATTAGATAATAATGCCGGACTCGGCTCATATTGAATTCATTAGAATATTTTTTCCTTTAAAATTTCATTAAATTAAATCGAAATTATTCTGAATCTGCCAGGAGGGAGGTGATTTTTTCAATAAAGACACCCGATGTACTGTCATGGATTGCCTCATAAACCGTGGGCGAATAAAGGCCATAATATCAGCCAGGTGCCCTTTTTTAATATCTCGAAAAGCGACGGTCAGGTGGGGATGGTAATTCATATCACTCAGCTCAATTTGCTGTCCCAGTTGTCTTTTTCCATAGGCAACCAACCGTTGTTGCAATGCTGGTAATTCAGGAGGGTATTTCACACGCAAAAAGACCACCCTTTCCCTAAAACTACCCACACCGTCAAGTTCCAAGGAAAAACCAGCTTCCTCCCCAAAAAACCCTCTCAATCGATTTTCCAGTTGCTTCTCTTTTTGCTCATTATATAAAAACGGCATTTTCAGCGTGATGTGTGGAGGGGATTTGAGGGCATACTTGCAACCAAACCGCTCCTGGATGGCTAGCTTTAATGCAGTAATTTCCTGGCGCAACGGTTCATCGGGTACGATAGCTAGAAAATATTTTCTTAATGATTTTGCCATTCCTCCGTTCTTTTTAGGTTGCTCTTGGTTTCCATTATTACCGTTTATTTCCGGATAAACAGAAATTGAATAAAAAAACCTTTAATTAAAGTACTTCAAACGTTAAATTCATAATTTTAATCCAAGTTTTACATTATCTCAAGCTACCAAAAAAATAGAAATACCAATGAATTATTTCAAAAAAGCCATGGTGGGACTAGACTTGTCCGCTATAGATGAAATTATGATCACCCAAATCAAAGCCTTCGCTCCAATTTTAGGCATAGAAATGGTTTATTTTGTCCACGTGGCAAAAAATCTGATCTTGCCTGAAGAAGTCACGCAGGCCTATCCAGACCTAATCGCACCCGTGGACGAAACCATTGAATCCCAAATTGAGCATGAAATCGAGCATGTAAAACCATCCCTTGATATTCCCTATGAAATTATCGTAAAAGAAGGCAATCCTCAGGAAACCATGTTGCGTTGGAGTAGAATCAAAAACATAGATTTACTGGTGATGGGTAGAAAAAAAAGCAAATCCCACTCAGATTCCCTCGTAAATAACCTTTCTCAAAAATACCCCCACCCCGTCTTGCTATTGCCGGAAAACCGTACTCAGGAAACCTTCCAAAGGTTACTACTTCCGATAGATTTTTCTAGACATTCAAAGGTAAGTATTTTACTGGCATCTGAAATTGCTGCTAAAACGGGTGGAGAAATCCTTTGTTGCCACTTGTATGAAGTTCCCAGAGGCTACACCAAAACCGGAAAGTCATTTGACGAATTTTCGGATATTATGCTGGAAAACGCTAAAAAAGATTTTGCTAAGTTTCTTTCTGAGAACGAGTTACCGGATTTGCCGTGTGAATTTGTCCTCAAACAAAAAAAAGACGAAGCCGATAACATCATGAAACATGCCAAAAGCTCCGGGGCAGACCTGCTGATCATAGGAAGCCGTGGAAGGACCAAATCGGCCGCCGTACTATTGGGGAGTGTGGCAGAAAAACTGGTCAATACCAATCACGAAATCCCCATGCTGGTAATGAAAGAGCAGGGTGAAAACATGAGTTTCTTCGAGGCGTTGTTCAAACTATAATCTCGATTTTTCCCTAATCCTCGATTATCTGGGTTTACGGAAATAAAAAGCTGCCTGATCACCTTTTTGACCGGTGTTTAGGGATACCGCCCTTTTCTCAAATTCCCTGAGAACCGCTGCCGAAGGGCTGAAGTCCCGACCGGATTGGTGTAAGGATTGCCCCTTCTGGTACTTCTGGCTCCCCCAAAACTGAAAGGAAGTACTGTCGAATTCGGTTTGATAAAGTTCCAGCCCATGTCTTTCGGCTAAGATTTTCATGCCTGCCACACTGGGTATGAAGTAATGGCGGGGAGCATCCAATTGCACCCAGTTTTCCCGGTATTCGGTCCAGGCCTCTCCATCCGATACCGGTACCCTGATCAGGAGTTTGCCTCCAGGTTTCAAGAGCCTGGCCAATTGGGCAAAGGAGGAATCCGGTTGGGGCAGGTGTTCGAAGGCATGATGCAACATCACCGCATGGAAAGTGCCTTGAATTTCATCCAGACCCATTTTATACAATCTTAGGCCCGTTGCGATGGAGCGGGATGAATCCATAAATGGATCAAATCCCGATAAATTCCGATACCCGGAGGAGTAGAGTTCATACAGCAATTGCCCACTACCACAGCCGATATCGGCAATCGGCTGGTCCTTTTCAACATCCAGCATGCGCAGCCATTTTCCGTAAACCGGCTGAAATAAGGTAAACCCAAATTTTCGAAGCAGAAAAAATCGAAGCCTTTTCATCCATCTTACCTGCACATTCGATAAGGATAAATCGGCAAAGGAGTAATAGGCTTTGGGGTAAAAAGCACTCATATTCCGAGGAGGGTTTAGCTGCTGAATAGTGCCGCATTGAGGGCATTGGGTATAGACAAAGTGTTTTCCTGAACCAAACATCATCTCCTTTACCCGGTACATGTGGCCGGGTGTATCGTTGTGGCAGACAAGACAAGAATAGGCCTCCATCAATAGACGTCACTTTTGCCGGTGATCAATTTTCCCATGGTTTTGTATACAATAGTTAGATCCAGAAAAAAGGACCAGTTGCGAATATAAAAATGATCCAAACGCACGCGCGAACGAATTTGCCAGTGATTGGAAATTTCGCCCCGATAACCCAGCACCTGTGCCAAGCCGGTTATTCCAGGTTTGATCCGGTGCCGGTTATCATAAGAGTCGATTTGCTTCTTAAATACCAGGTTCATCGGCACCGCATGCGGCCGTGGCCCTACAACCGACATGTCACCCTTTAAAACATTAATGAACTGAGGCAATTCGTCCAGGGAAAACCGGCGTAAAAATGCACCTACCAAGGTCACCCTTGGGTCATTTTTGGTGGCCTGCAGGGTGTCCGACCAGGGGTTCGCTACCATGGTTCGGAATTTTATACATCGAAATTCCCGGTTATTAGCCCCGGTTCGCTTTTGGAGAAAAAAAACCGGACCTTTGCTTTCACACTTAATCAGCAAGGCCAAAAGGGGAATCAACCAACTTAGTATAAATAAAATGGCAAAAAGGGAGAAACAAGCGTCAAAACCCCGCTTTAATACCTTGTTAACCTCTTTGTCTAACGGGATTTCCGATACACTAACCGCAACAAACTGCACCGGGAAATACTTATTCAAACGTTTTTCCATGGGTCAATCTCAAATCCTACCTGAAAGCACTTGTTTTAAAACCACTTTCTGGATTGACTCATTTATCCAGTCCCTCTTCGCAGGTAAACCTGCATTAATCGAATTATGTCCAGTCAATTTTTTGATATTCACCTCAAAGTATACAACTTTGTCGTAAAATTAGAAATTTATTACCATTCAGCCATAAATACCTCTGAAAATGCCATTGGAAATACCCCCTAAACCCGGTAGCTATTTTTACTGGGGTGGCTGAGAACACGAAAAATGAAACAAAAAATAAAAACACTTTTTGCTCCTTCCGACGAGCCACGTTCCATTGGAGGCAGATTCAGGCAGCGTCGTTTTCGATTTTTTGAACAGTGTTTTACGGAAACGTTTGGCAACCAGAACACGATCAAGATTTTGGATGTCGGGGGAACCGAAAGTTTCTGGGCTAATCATGCCTTTATCCAGCCCGGCCGGATCAGCATTACCTTGCTAAACCTCGAAAAAGAACGGACGCAACTCCCTCATGTGAACAGTTTGGCAGGTACAGCCACTGATTTATCCCAATTTGAAGACCAATCCTTTGACCTGGTTTTTTCCAACTCGGTAATTGAGCATTTGTTCACGTTTTCCAATCAGGTGAAAATGGCCGGAGAAATTCGGAGGGTGGGGAAAAATTATTTCGTTCAAACGCCCAACAAGTATTTCTTTCTTGAGCCTCATTACGCACTTCCATTTTTCCAGTTCTTTCCCTCCTCTCTTGCTTTCTTTATTTTGACACGTACCAAGTTCAGCAGGATGCAAAAGTGGGACCCGGAATTTGCTAAAGGCTACCTGAACGAAATACGGCTGCTTTCCCTTGACGAAATGAAGCAACTTTTCCCGAAATCTGAGATCTATTATGAAAAAGTACTGGGACTGAATAAGTCTTTTGTATTTCACACGCTGGGGAAAAAATAAAGCCCGGAAAAACCGGGCTTTATTTTCTATCAATAGTTTATTTCAACCAAGTTTTCTTTGATTTTCCGTTTACAGAGTTCCTTAAATAAGGTTTCATATTCATCCGTAACGGCATCCCAATTGTATTTCTGTGTCAACCCCTCTCTGGAATGCTTTCTCAAATAATTCATCTTTTCAGGCGAGGCCTCGGCCTTATGGATGATTTCCACTACCGACTCTGAATTTTTATCAAAATACCAGCCAAACTTGCCTTTTTGAAGCATCTCCTGATTGAATCGGGTATCCATTGCCAGGATCGCACAGCCAAAGCCCAGTGCTTTCAGCATGGCGGGATTGGTACCTCCATATTCATGACCGTGAAAATAGGCATAGCAATTATGATACAAAGCTGCTAGCTGCTCCTGATCCCTTACATAGCCCGTAAAAATAAGGCGTTTGTCCGGGATGCTTTTCATTTTTTGCGCAAAACGGTCGTGGTACGGTACGTCTCCTACAATCACCAACTTCCGCTTGGAGTCGGAGTTTACGAAGCCCTCCACTATCAGATCTGCATTATTATCTGGGATCAGCCGGCCCACAATCAAATAATACGATTCTTTTTGCAAGCCCCACCCCTCTATTAAGGTGCTGTCGGAAGACAAGTTCGGATTAGCACCATAGGCGATCATCTTAGATGGTGCATTAAATTGTTCCAGGTAGATTTTCTCCATCTCATCGGAATCCGTAATCAACTGATCGTAGAGCTTGGTAGCCAACCTGGAGGCAAAAAGGTAATACCTGGCCCCCAATCCTTTCCATTTTGGCCGCAACCATTCCAGCCCATCCACGTTAATCGCCGAAGGCTTTCCGAACATTTTTGTAAGGATTCCAAAAGGACCATTGGCACTATTAACGACAAAAACCACATCCACCTTTGAAAAACATACGTGAATCATCGAAAGAAGCGAATTCGTCAATTGGCTCAGGGATTTGGTCTCCACACAGGGAATGTAAACCAAATTGATCCCATTCACTTTTTTTGGCTTTTGATCAAACAATGGGGCATGACAATAAACGGTCACTTCAATACCCCT
>JAWLFL010000330.1:0-3978 GCA_041685605.1 Cyclobacterium sp.
CCTTCCATGAGTGCGGCTACCGCTAGTTTAGTAGATCAGGAGTTCATCAAGTATTCTGTAAAAATGAATAATGAAGGGAAAAAATTCGTGTATGATGTATTGGAAAAGACCGGACACGACTATTTTCCTTCTCACACCAATTTCATTCTTTTCCCTATTGCCATGGACAGCGACGACTTCAAAAAGAAGATGCTTGCTAAAGGAGTTGGGATAAAAAGTATGAATGTAGTAGGGCAGAATTATTGCCGGGTAAGTATGGGTAAAATGGATGACCTGGAAATGTTTGCCGACGCATTTAAGCAGGTCACTTCGACAAAAATAAATCAATCTTAACATAATGTGCAATAGATTTGTAATCAGATTTTTACACTAATAAAAACCGGCCCGTTTCAGGCCGGTTTTTTTGTATTTTATCCCGAAGCAAAAAAAAGCAGCTTTTCACCTGAAAAGCTGCTTTTTGTAGTTAGCAGAAGTTAATCTGATCACATTGGTAAATTAATTGTTAGTGGTTGATATTTTTACGAGGAATGTGTTTCCTTCTCCAAAGCTGGTTCGTATTCTATCAGTTTGAACCACTTCAAAAGCGGCTTGATAATCCCTAATCCCAATAAGACAAATCCTACTGAAAACAGCGTCGTAGAAGAAGTGAATACTTCTCCGAAAGAAAATACCGTCAGCATGATCACCGTAGTGAATGGTAGTGAGCAAGCCAGGATATTCACCGCCAATTCCATATCAAAGGTCTTATTCCTTTTCTTTTCACTTTCCTGCTCCAGGGCCGTAACGGAAGCCATGTGTGCAAAGGGCCAGAAGCTGATGGCACTTTGTGGGAATACCACCAGGACTAATATAGCAGCATAGGATAATTGTGGTGCAAAGATCAAAACAACACCGCTTAGCAAGAAGGTTAACCCGGAACGGATCATTAACAAACCCGCAATTTTCCTAATTTGCTTCCAGTTGAATACCACTGCTATTCCGATGAAAATTAAAACCAATGGAGTCATCAGGTTGCTTAGGGTACTGATGGCGGTAGCGATGAATACCGGGAGGTTTTCAAGATGAATTCCCACACTGATCAGAATGAGCGCGAGGATAATAACCATATTAATAGGTTCATTTACCAGGCTCAGTAACAGCGACTTGATTTTATCTTTGTTTCCTGTTTTTATATCCTTATTGATTTTAAAATACCAACTCATTGCGATCATATAGGCGATCACCAGAACGAACACTTTGTTTCCTATGTCAGCCAGTGCTCCCCATGCGAGTGCATCGTCTCCCAGGTATTCGATAAGGAATGGAAAACAGGATAGCCCGGGCGCGAGCGATGGAAAGAGTAACAAATAGGTTCGATACGAAGACGAATCCTTTTCGATGCCAAAGAGTGGCAAGGTATATTTAAGGATGAAGTATAATAGGAAGTTAAATGAAATGGCCATTATGGGAAGGGCCAACAAATCCCATTGAACCTCGGCTTTGAGCAATGCCACAAATATGATTGCCGGTAAAGCCACTGTTAGGATTAACGTTTTAAGCCCTTTCTGCTGGGCAGGATCTTTCAGCTTTTTTCTCAGTAAAAACCCGATAACCAATAGCAATAGCAGAGAAAGCGTCTTTTGGACAGCTAAGTTCATATAAATATATAATCAGTTTGTTAGTGAAGGTAAAGTGGGTGGTTATTTGGGGCGTATTGCTAATCTAAGGATCAGGTAGTCACCGTTTTCAACGCATTGCTAAACAGCTTCATCTCATCCATGGTACCCATACTTACTCGACACCAGGGCTGGTCGGCGATGGAGTATACACGGATTCCGACACCTTGATCCATCATTTTTCCGGCAAATGCTTTGCCTTCCTCTTGGATAGGAAAAATCATAAAACTAGTATGAGAAGGAATCGGATCGAATCCCATCGACTTAACCTGCTCTAAGGTATACGCTTTCGATTCAGCATTCCATTTTCTGCAGGAAGTGAGAAACTTCTCATCTTTGATGCTGGCAATGGCACCTTTCAGGGAAGTCACACATAGACCCATGGTACCTCTAACCATGCTGGTGATGGATTTAATACGCTCTTCGGTAGCAACCATGTATCCTACCCGCAAACCTGCCATTCCGTGAATTTTGGAAAAGGTTCTGGCTACCATGACATCATGTCCCTGAGAAACCAGGTTCACCATGGTGTGGTTCTCAGGCTTGTCCATAAATTCCAAATAGGCTTCATCCACAAATATGGGACGCTTTTTAGAGGCACTTTTACAAAATGCTTTTAAATCTTCCGGATCGGTGATGGCACCCATTGGATTATTGGGGTTACATACATACAGAAGCTTGGTTTCGGAATCGATCGCTGCTTCCATACCGTCCAGGTCATGGGAATAATCCATTTTAAGTGGAACCGCTTTCCATTCACCTCCCATGGCCTTTGCGGTATTGACGAGGGACATGTAAGAAGGATCAGCTGAAACGACGTTTCCACCATCTTTACATAAAACGATGGCCGTTTTTTCCAACATATCCGTGGATCCGGGGCCAAGCATGATGTTTTCTGGTTTAACGCCCTCTTTTTCCGCCAACATACCTATTAGATAGGCTGCATCGGAATGACCATACCTATTTCCGAGACTGATGGATTCAGCGATGGCTTTCTGTACACTTGGTGAAGGGCCAAAAGGATTTTCATTGGCCAAAAGCCTGGCCTTCATCTTTACGTCTTTGTAAATGGGGTTCATTTCCCATAACATGCTTTCGCTGCTCCAGTTTTTCCCGGATACTACATTTGGCTTAGCATGTAAGTTTCCGGTAATCAATGGCAGGGATCCTAAACCTAGCACGCTGGTCTTAAGCCAGTCCCTTCTGTTAAAATTTTTCATAAGTTCTCTCTTGTAAAGTGGTTAATTATTTTGGTATAAATTTAACCCAAATTTTAATGAAAAAAAATATAATGAATAAAATTAGGTGTAAAAAATAGCCATGGTTACTATTATGTGTATGAAAAAATGTCAAACAAGGTAAAAAATTACCCTATGATTAAATTAAATCTAGTTTAATTAAGTGACAAGCCTTTGCTACTTGC
The DNA here is from genome assembly GCA_041685605.1 of Cyclobacterium sp. Lineage (GTDB taxonomy): Bacteria > Bacteroidota > Bacteroidia > Cytophagales > Cyclobacteriaceae > Cyclobacterium. The sequence goes on from JAWLFL010000330.1 coordinate 3,079, forward strand.
CTTTTTGACATCCCTTGTCTACTACTCGGCTGTGTTTCTCTGCTGTCCAAAAGCAAGCGTGTCTGGGTTGGCTATCCGTCTATAAAATCCTAAAAGGGCAGAAATGATAAAAAAGTAAATTTTTATTTGTTTATAAAAATAACATCTTTACTTTTACAAAGGGTGATTTAATAAACAATAGTATGAGGAATTCGGAAAACATTCAGTTTACAGCTAAAAAGTTATCCTCCGGGAATCTACAGGTTAAATTTTACATTCAACATGCTAATAAGCCCAGTTACGGGTATTTATTAATTGAGGCAGGTTGCTCAGAGGAAGAGATCCGCAATGAAATAAAAGCTCGTTTAGCCCGCCGGGAGGATTCAAGAATGGACCTGCTGCGATTTACCTTCAAAAATCAGTGGAAAGATGACCACCAATTTTACCTTTATTCCGCATGAATTGTTTATCAGGAAATTTACGGTTTTTACGAAAGAAAGCAGGCATGACGCAGGGGCAGCTGGCGGAAAAAATCGGCGTACAGCGGAGCATGATTTCAGCGTATGAAGATGGGCGATCCGATCCCAAACTGGCGGCACTGGAGGTGATGGCTACCGTTTTCGATATTGTCATCGACGAACTCCTTTTTTGGGATATCGAACGTAAGGGCAGGAAGTATTTACAGCAGCATAAACTTAAAATCCTGACCGTAACTCTGGACGAGCAGGAGGAAGAATGGATCAGCATGGTCGGAGCGAAAGCCTCTGCTGGCTATTTAAACGGTTATGCAGACCCCGAATACATGGAAAACCTTCCGAATTTCAGGCTTCCAAACCTCTCCAGGGATAAAACCTACCGTGCGTTTGAAATAAGTGGGGACAGCATGCTTCCGTTAACGCCGGGAACCCTAATCATCGGATC
>JAWLFL010000331.1:0-3953 GCA_041685605.1 Cyclobacterium sp.
ACAGGCAAATCCTCAGGGTCCGGTATGCCACAAGGGGGATGATACCTGTTTTGCCCATCAAAACCAAAGCAAATCCTTTTTTATTGACGAGTTGCGGGAAGTAATAAAGGATCGGAAAAACAATCCGTCCAACAAATCCTATACGGCTTCCTTGTTTGCATCTGGAATCAATAAAGTAGCACAAAAAGTTGGTGAAGAGGCCGTGGAGATCGTTATTGAAGCCAAAGATGATAACAAAGAGCTGTTTTTAGGAGAAGCTGCCGACCTATTGTTTCATTACCTGGTTTTGCTGGAAGCGAAGGGGTATGAACTGGACGAAGTAATGGAAGTACTGATCAGCAGGCACCAAAAATAACTAGCATGGCTGCTCCCGCAACCTTGTTTGTATATGGCACACTTAGAAAGGGATTTGACCATCCCATGTCTAAAATTCTGGCTGATTCAGCCAAGTACATGGGAAAAGGAACCTTTCAGGGAATACTATTTGACAGAGGTCCTTACCCGGCAGCGGTAGTATCCAACGACAAAGACTTCCTGGTTCATGGTGATGTTTATGAACTACAAAAGCCAAACAAGGTGCTGGAACTAATGGATGAATACGAAGGAGTAGGAGAGCTACTGGAAACAGGCGTTACATTTGACAGGAAGCAAGTAAAAATTCAGATGGAGGACGGTTCGAAACGGTTGGCCTGGGTTTATTTGCATTGCGGATATACGGATCATTTCATTCCTATTGAAGGTGGAGATTATTTACGCTTCAAAAAATCATGATTTTTTTCCAAAGGATGTTAGAAATATTATTATTTTATTGACTTTCAGTTGTTTGTAGTGTATTTTAACTCAAAAATTTGGACTCAATGAAAATAGTTAAGATTATTCTAATTGTTCTGCTGGCATTGATCGGCATTCCATTGGTATTGGCCTTGCTTGTTCCGAAGGAGTATTCTGTGGAGCGAGAGGTGCTTATTGATAAGCCCCGGCAGGAAGTCTATGACTACATTAAGTATCTGAAACACCAGGATAATTTTTCCTCCTGGTCTCAAATGGATCCGGAAATGAAGAAAACCTTTTCCGGAACGGACGGGCAGGTCGGCTTTGTATCTGCATGGGAAAGCAAAAGCCCGGATGTAGGAGTGGGGGAACAAGAAATAATTGATATGAACGAGGGTCGCAGGATAGATTATGCCCTCCGTTTTAAAGAACCATTTGAGGCATCAGATAGAGCTTATTTTCAATTGGAATCTGTAAACGCGGATCAGACTAAGGTCATATGGGGATTTGAAGGTCACATGGCTTATCCTATGAATAGTATGTTGCTGGTAATGGATATGGAGGGATTGATCGGAAACGATTTTTCAGAGGGTCTGGACCGGCTAAAAGCTATTTTGGAGTAAGCTCAACCCTTAAACAACTTATTTCTGTTATATTTTTTAATCCTAAATTTATTTTTTGTTTAAAAAGTTTGGTTTTTTGGATTGTATGTTGGTAAGTGGTGTATCAACTCCATTATTGTGTTTATCAAATTTTTTATTTCATTTTTCCTTTAAATTAGCTGAAACAATTTGGTTTGGTATAGGTTTCTCTACTATAAACTACTAAATCAACACACCATGAAAAAATTAATGAGTACTTTCCTAATGGCTACTTTAATTGTGGTCAGTTCATTTGCTAACGATGATAAAAAGGATCCAATCCCGGCAGCCGCTGATAAGGATATTGTGGACTTAGCAGCCGGAACAGATTTCTTGTCTACTTTGGTGGCTGCTGTTAAAGCCGGAGGTCTGGTAGACGTGTTGAAAGGTGATGGTCCTTTTACCGTTTTCGCGCCTACTGACGAAGCGTTTGCTAACTTACCTGAAGGTACGTTAGAAAGTTTGTTGAAGCCTGAAAACAAGGATCAGCTTGTAAAAATCCTCACCTATCACGTTGTTCCAGGTTCAATCAAATCTTCGGATTTGAAAAATGGGATGGAAGTAGAAACGGTCCAAGGTCAAAAAGTCAAGGTAATGTTGGCGGATGGAAAAGCTATGATTAATGATGCAACCGTCACTGCGGCGGATATCGAAGCAACCAACGGAATGGTTCACGTGATTGACGCGGTTATTCTTCCGGAAATATAAATTTAAAATCTTACAAATTGAGGCTGTTCCTTTGATGGGACAGCCTTTTTATATTGTTTCTGCCAGGTTTCACTTTCAGGTAACCCTTATCCAGGTAGATTACAGAATAATAAGTATTCAAATTCAGGCAAAAATCAATGTCCTTTTCCAATTGGTGATTTTGCAGCCTTTTGGTGTGAGATGCTTTTTGCAAAAAACCGGTCAGATCCTGCTCTGCTTTTTGAAAAAGTGCTTCCATGGCTAGGGTGGCATCGCAATCGTGCTCCCAGCCCAATTTCAGCGAAAGTGCTCCTGCAAAAAGGGAGTCTTCAAGATTAAATCTGCCTTTCCAGCCTGCGCAGAGTACCAAAACATCATTGGTGGTACTTTTTAAATAATCTACCGTAGCTTGCAGATTCAGGAAAGCACCAATAAGAATTTCATTGCAGTCATTCTCAGCCAGAGAAATGGCCCTCGTACCGTTGGTAGTGGTCATCGCTAATTTTTTTCCGGCGAGGGCATTATCAAGGAAAGACAGTGGGCTGTTTCCCAAATCAAATCCCTCCGCTTGTTTGCCATCTCTTTCTCCAGCAATTAGCCAGTTCTGGTCTTTGTAATTCCGGCATTCATCCAGCTCTTTTAGGGGTTTAATACACTGGATTCCATTTGAAAGGGCAGTGACCATGGTAGAGCTTGCCCTGAAAATATCTACTACCACCACTGTTTTTCCCTCTAAATCATGAAGGTGTATCAGGTCAGGACTGATGCAGGTTTCTATTTTCTTCATTTTGTAAGTAACGGGAATTTTTTAACGGTGGCTTTAATTCGTTTTTTTCGAACTTCAATTTCAATTTGTGTGCCTGGTTTGGAATAGGCTATGTCTACATACCCCATTCCAATACCCATGCCCATACTAGGAGAAATACTTCCCGACGTTACCACTCCTATTGGATCAGCATCTGAATTTAAAATTGAATATCCGGACCGGGGGATTCCCTTTTCCGAAAGGATGAACCCGACCAACTTTCTTTTGACTCCCTCCAGCTTTTGCTTCTTAAGTGCCTCGTGGTTAATAAAATCTTTGGTGAATTTGGTAATCCATCCCAACCCGGCTTCTATGGGCGAGGTCTCGTCCGTAATGTCATTTCCATAAAGGCAGTAACCCATCTCCAGGCGTAAGGTATCCCTCGCTCCAAGCCCGATGGGTTGGATTCCCAGGTGCTTTCCGGTTTCAAAAATCGCCTGCCAGACGTTGTGGGCATCCTTGTTTTTTACGTATAGTTCGAAGCCTCCTGCCCCGGTATAGCCGGTAGCAGATAGGATTACATCTTCAGCTCCCGCAAATTGACCGGTCTGGAAATGATAAAACGGCAAGTCGGCAATAGGAATGGATGTGAGCGGCTGCAGGGCCTCAGTAGCTTTAGGACCTTGCACTGCAAATAGGGAATAGTCATCCGAGCCATCTTCCGTGATGGCTCCCATGGTATTGTGTTTTTGGATCCATTCCCAATCTTTGCTGATGTTGGAAGCATTGACGACCAGCATGTAGCTGGTTTCATCCAGTTTATAAACCAACAGGTCATCCACTATTCCTCCGGTTTCGTTGGGAAGGCAGGAGTATTGCGCCTGCCCGATGGACAGTTTGGAAGCATCGTTAGAGGTAACTTTCTGGATCAAGTCCAGTGCATTCGGTCCCTTAATAAAAAATTCACCCATGTGTGAAACATCAAATACGCCAACGTTTTCTCTTACCGCCAGGTGTTCGGCAATATCAGAATGGTACCTTACCGGCATGTAAAATCCGGCGAAAGGAATCATTTTCGCACCCAATGATTCATGGATGTCATGTAACGT
>JAWLFL010000332.1:0-3929 GCA_041685605.1 Cyclobacterium sp.
GATCCGTTTTTATTCTGTGCCCATCATCAGGATGTGTTTCCGGAAGGAACGCCGGACATGTCCCCATTGACTGGCCTGAATGGAAGACAGATCGGTCAGGATTTTTCAGGACAAGATGGCTGGAGCATGTACCATGGAAGCAAGGTACCCGGCTTTCCAGCCCATCCCCATAAGGGTTTTGAGACGGTCACCATTGTAGAGGAAGGGCTGGTAGACCATTCCGACTCCCTGGGAGCTGCCGGAAGGTTTGGCAATGGAGATACCCAGTGGATGACCGCCGGGAAGGGTGTGATGCATTCGGAGATGTTTCCCCTGCTGAATGAGCAGCGTAAAAACCCCCTGCATTTGTTTCAGATCTGGCTCAATCTCCCCCAGGCAAGTAAAAACGTTCCGGCGCATTTTAAAATGATGTGGAACGAGGACATTCCTGTAAAGACGGTCCGGGATGAGCAGGGAAAAGCCAGTCAATTTAAGCTAATCGCAGGGCAGTTAGCTGACGTGAAGGCCTTGGCTCCTGCGCCGGATTCTTATGCGGCTGATCCGGCCAATGAGGTAGCCATCTGGCTCATTACGGCCGAGCCAGGAGCACAATTCACCCTTCCAGAAGTAGGAGCGGGAACGGATAGAAGTCTCTTCTTCTATGCAGGAGACCAGATGGAGACGGCGGGAGAAAGTATTTCCAAGGAACACTCCATCGATCTGGCCGGGGGGAATGCCTTGGACGTACGTAATGGAAACGAAACGGGTTATTTTCTCTATTTGCAGGGAAAACCCCTGGGTGAGAAAGTGGTTCAGCACGGCCCCTTTGTCATGAACAGCAATCAGGAAATCCAGGAAGCCGTATACGAATTCCAACGAACCCAATTTGGGGGATGGCCCTGGAAAACCCACGAACATACCCATCCTAAAGAAAGAGGGCGCTTTGCCATTCACGCCGATGGCAGAGAGGAAATAAAATAAAAATCGTTCAAAAAAACCGGCGAATTCCTTCGTCGGTTTTTTTATTATTTCGCATAATTTGAGTTTGCCAGGTATTCGTAGCTCATGGCCACACTTTTTACCGGTTTAAAATTGTATCGTTCCACCTCCATATAGTACCCCTTCATTCCCTGAGCATAAGCGGCTTTGAATATGGGCTCGAAATCCATGGTCCCGCTTTGCCCGATCTCTTCTTCGTCCTTGATATGCAGCAATGGAAACCTTCCGGAATATTTTTTCAGGTAATCTACTGCATCGTAGCCCCCCTTTGGTCGCCCAGTAAACGTCGAGTTCCATGCAGAAAAAGTCCGGATCGGTATTTTCAAGCATAAAATCATACATTACCTTTCCCTCAATTTTTTCAAGAACGATCTTCGCTGATAGGTAGTTTGCAAGGTTATTTGGTCTTTTTGGTTACAATTGAGGTGATCCCATCCTAATAAAGGATGAAGCTAGGTATAATGTATGTTTTTAGGAATGAATATTTTTGTTTTGGCATTTTAAACCTTCGAAGGAATGGAATCAGGCTAATTTTTGCTAACTTGTATCGCCAAAATAAAATTTTGTTGGACACTAAATAGTTTTGAATGGAAATATTAGGATTGGATATAGGGGGGTCTGGAATCAAAGCCGGCCCGGTAAATATCGAAACCGGGGAATTGACAGCAGAGAGGTTCAGGGTCCCTACACCCATACCTACCAAACCGGGAAGCGTGGCAGATGCCGTGCAGAAATTGGTGAACCATTTTGAATGGACAGGTCCCATAGGCTGTGGGTTTCCTACGGTGGTGAACAACGGTCGCTGCATGACCAAAAGTAACATCCACAAAAGCTGGGTGGGCGTGCCGGTGGACCACTTGTTTTCCGATAAAACCGGGCTACCGGTCACTGTGATCAATGACGCCGACGCTGCCGGCCTGGCTGAAATGACCTTTGGTGCAGGCAGCGGAAAAACGGGGCTGGTCGTAACGGTCACCATCGGCACCGGCCTGGGTACCGGGGTATTTTATAATGGGCAATTGATTCCGAATTTCGAATTGGGCCGTATCTATTATAAAAACGGACAGATTATCGAATATTTTGCCGCTGACTCCGCCCGAAAGAACGAAAATCTTAGCTACAAAACCTGGGGGAAACGCTTCAATAAATTCCTGAAACATACGGTCCGGATTATTTCTCCAGATTTATTTATATTGGGCGGAGGGGCCAGCAAAAGGTTGGATAAATTTGAAAACGAGATCACCATAGATGTTCCGGTAATCGTCGCAGAAAATAAAAACGATGCAGGAATTATCGGAGCCGCCATGGCAGCATACTTAAAATTAAACCCAGAGACATCATGAACAATCCGCTTCTTCTGCTGATCATTCTTACGGTATCCGGCTGGATACCGACAGGATTTGCTCAGAATCAGGAGATCATGACAGTGAAGGGTCCCATTCCTGCCAATAAAATGGGTAGAAGCCTTATCCACGAACATCTGCTGGTAGACTTTATCGGTGCCGATAAAATCACCGCTACCCGATGGGATCAGGCAGCGGTGGTGGAGAAAGTTAAGCCTTATGTAGCTGCATTGCCAGCCATGAAAATCCAAACCCTCGTTTCTTGCACCCCAGCCTATTTGGGAAGAGACCCGGAATTACTCCGGCAGCTTTCAGAACAAACTGGCATTCAAATTCTTACCAACACTGGATATTACGGAGCAGTGGACAATGCCTACCTGCCCGCGCATGCCTTTTCTTCCTCCGCCGAAACCCTCGCCGGGATCTGGACCGATGAATGGATAAACGGCATTGGACAAACTGGTATCAGGCCGGGCTTTATTAAAATCGGCGTAAACAGCGGCAACCTTTCCGAATTGCATCAAAAACTGATACTGGCCGCCGGTCTGACCCATAAGCAAACGGGGCTAACCATCGCTTCCCATACCGGCCCGTACCTTCCCGCCAAGCAACAACTAGCATTATTAAAGGCGAACGGTGTTCATCCAAGTGCCTTTATCTGGGTGCATGCCCAAAATGAAACTGATAAGGAAAATTATTCCTCCCTTGCAGCAGAAGGAGCCTGGATTAGTCTGGATGGCGTACAGCCCTCCAACCTTCAGGAATACCTGGAAAAGCTCAGCTATCTAAAAGAACAGGGCTGGCTGGAGCAGGTGTTGATTTCCCACGACGCAGGCTGGTACCGGCCAGGCGAAAAAGACGGGGGCCATTTTAGAGACTTTTCCACCATCAGTAAGCAATTTGTTCCCCTGCTGCTGGAAAATGGATTTTCGGAAGGAGATATTGAGCAACTGTTGGTGAAAAATCCGGCCAATGCCTTTTCTGTTCGAAAAAGAATGCTTGCTAATAACCCATAGAAACAATCTGCTGGAAAAACAGCAACACGAGTAACGTAACAATAGTCATTTCTAACACAAAACCCAAATCAAAATGAAAATCAGAACCATACTTCCCAGCCTGCTGATCGCCTTATTCCTGATCAATACGACCCATGCTCAGGAAGTGAAAATGAAATCAATTTTTAACGGTAAAAGCCTGAAAGGTTGGACCGTTGTACCGGAGGACAATATTTGGTGGACCGTGGAAAACGGCATGATCTCCGTAGAGAATGATCCCAGCAAAACCGGCTCCACCCTATGGACGAAAAAAGAATACAGCGATTTTATCGTTCAAATGGACTTTCTAATGGGCAAAGGAACCGTAGACTCCGGAATATTCTTGCGCTCAGATAAAGATCAAATCCAAATTGGCATCTCCGGATCCCTTCAGCGGGACATGACCGGATCCCCTTACATACCTGGTAAATCCTACCCGGTAGAAGCGGAAGGAGTAAAAGCGCTTCTCAAAACGGACGAATGGAACACCATGAAGGTAAAAGTGGTAGACCAAACCTACACCGTCTGGCTAAATGGAGAGGAAGTCATGACCTATACTTCTGAAAACATGCCT
>JAWLFL010000086.1:0-16132 GCA_041685605.1 Cyclobacterium sp.
CCGACTGCCGCAGGGAACGGCAGTTAAACAGGTAGAAGCCTTCCAGCACAATAAAAACCGTGGTGGCCACCGTCTGGGCTTCGGCCAGGCTGGCCCCCAGGGATAACTCGTAACGAAATAGCAAAAACGAACTGAGCATAAGCAAGGTCCCGACCAAAAGGGTCCGCATGATCAGGGGAAAGGTAAGGATGGGCTTGTCGGAGGAAACCGGAGGCCGGTCCATAATGCCCTTTTCCTTGGGTTCGAAGGTAAGCATCAAGCCCAGCAACACGGCAGTGGTCATATTGATCCAGAGAATCTGTACCGGGGCCAGCGGCAATTGGGTGCTAAAGGCAATGCTCGCGAGGATGACCAGGGCCTCTCCCAGGTTGGTCGGAAGGGTCCATACAATAAACTTGGTCAGGTTGTCCAAGACCCCCCTTCCCTCTTCCACGGCGGCCTCTATGGAAGCGAAATTGTCATCGGTAAGCAGCATATCGGAAGCATCTTTGGCGACTTCGGTACCTGTAATGCCCATGGCAATGCCGATGTTGGCCTGCTTTAAGGCTGGCCCGTCGTTTACCCCATCACCGGTCATGGCCACCACCTTGCCACTGGCCTGCAGTGCCTTTACCAAGCGGAGTTTCTGATCCGGGCTGACCCGGGCAAAGACCGCCACCGCTCCGGCCACTTCCTGCAATTGCTCGTCCGAGAATCCCTGCTGTTCCAGCCCGGTAAGGGCCAGGAGTCTTCCGTTTTCGGTTTGTCCACGGATCCCCAGTTGCTCGGCGATGTTAGCTGCGGTCAGCGCATGGTCGCCGGTGATCATTTTTACCTGTATGCCAGCCTGCTGACAAAGAGCTACGGCATCTACCGCTTCTTTTCGCGGCGGATCGATCATGCCCTGAAGTCCGGTAAAGACCATGCCTTCGGACAGGTCCTGCTGGTCCAGTTGATGTTGGTCGGGGTCGCTGGTTTTAAAGGCAAAGGCCAGGACCCGCAGGCCTTCCGCAGCCAACTGCTCGGCTGCCTGCTGCACGGCGGAAAAATCAAGGGGAACGATTTCTCCGGTTCTGTCCAGCGCCTGAACCGCACAGCGGAGCACCGATTCCACCGATCCCTTTAAGAAAACCACCGTTTGATCTTCGTGTCGGTGCAGGCTGCCCATGTACTGGTTTTCCGATTGGAAGGGAACCTCGTCCAGGCGGGGATATTGCGGATCGATTTGCTGCCGGAAGATGCCTGCTTTTTCGGCGGCACTGATCAGCGCTGCCTCGGTGGGATCGCCTTCCGCCGTCCACCGCCCCTCTTCTTCCACAATGCGGCTGTTGGAGCAAAGCAGCCCCGCAGTCAATACCTGTTGCAGGGCCGGCTTTTCGGAAAGGTCTGCCGTTTGCCCGTTAAGAAGCACTTTTCCCTCGGGTTTGTAGCCTATCCCTGTGAGGTCAAAGGCCTCCCCTCCGGCCAGTATTTTTTGAACGGTCATTTGGTTTTCCGTGAGCGTTCCGGTTTTGTCCGAGCAGATCACGTTGGCACTGCCCAGGGTTTCCACGGCCACCAGTTTGCGGATAATGGCCCGCCTTTTGGCCATTTGGGCCACGCCAATGGCCAGCATGATGGTCACTGCTGCGGGAAGGCCCTCGGGTATGGCACCCACCATCAGCGCCACGGCCACCATAAAGGCATCGGCCAGGCTTTCTCCCCGCAGGTAAGCCAGGGCAAGGATCAGCAGGGCCAGGCTCAGAATGACCCAAAGTAAGGTATGACTAAATTTTTTGATTTTCAGGGTCAGGGGAGTATCCAGTTCTTCCGCAGAAGCGATGGATTGGTTGATCTTGCCCACTTCCGTGCGGTCCCCGGTAGCCACCACCAGGCCCCTTCCCGTTCCGTAGGTCACCACCGTGGTGGCGAAGCCCATGTTGTGCCGATCACCCAGCAGGGTATCCCCTGCCGTGGTCTCCGGATTTTTTTCGGTCGCCACCGACTCTCCGGTAAGGGCCGATTCGTCCACCTGCAGGTTTTTGACGGCGAATAGGCGTAGGTCGGCGGGAATTTTATCTCCCGGCTGCAGCAACACGACATCCCCGGGAACCAGGCCCAAACTGTTTATTTCTGACTGCCTACCGTCCCGGATGACGGTGGCCCGGGTGCTCATGCTTTTAGACAGTGCATCGATGGCCTTCAGGGCCTTGGTTTCCTGCACATAGCCGATGATGGAGTTGATCAGCACCACGGCAAAAATGACGGCAGCATCCGTGTATTCCTCCAGGAGCAGAGTGAGGACGGTAGCGCCCAGCAAAATATAAATCAAGGGTTGGTGAAATTGGAGCAAAAAGCGGACGAGGCTGCTTTGCTTTTTTTTGGTGGCAATGCGATTTTCCCCGTACTGCTGCAAACGGGCCTGCACCTCATTCGCTGAAAGGCCCTGATCGGTATTTATTTGCAAAGATTCTGCTACCTGCTTGTAGCTGTGCGTGTGCCAGTGGTGCTGCTTGTGTTCCATGCCTATTTTAATATTCCAAAAGCCAAAAAACCCAATGGTGAATATAACCCAAAAACGGAACGAATCAAACGGATCCTCTTTTCTCGGAGCGAAGCGACAGGTAGAGTTCAGTTCGGATTTACGGAATTCAAAAGTCTTGCCGTCCCTCAGCCCGATTACATGAGAAGCTCTCAAATACCAGCTTGTTTGCATGCCTTCCCCACAATCTATATTTTTCGGCTTCCTTGGGATTACACCATAAAGATGTTAAAATTACAGCATAAATGCAGCCGTTATGGGTAGAAAAACAATCGATTTTGGAGAGACCTTAGAACGGTATATTGATTTGGCCGTAAAGCAAGGTGGGTTTAAAACCGAAGCTGAATATCTCCGGTGTTTGGTTCGAAAAGGTGAAGAGCGTAACCGGCAGCTAACCATCCAAGCACATCATATACGGTGATTCTGGTATCACGTATGCATGGATTTCCAAATCTTTTGTTTGGATTGCGTTTGATTATTTCCTTATAATCGATCATATCATTATTGCTTTTTACAAAAATACTAAAAATTAGACATACGCCGATTTTTAATTGACAGACCCTGATTTTGTCAAACTTTTCATCCTGAAAGCTCAATGGCCGCTTGTTTTGATCGTTAGCGAGTTCTCCCCTCCTCCACACCACCGAATCGGAATACTGCCAGGGACTGATCAATTCCATCCAACCGGACCAGTTCCGGATGCCCTGCTCCTGGTATTCGAAGGCGAAAAAGTGAGGGAAGTGATGTGGAAGCTATTTGTAGCTGGCTTTGGGTGGACGAACTATACCAACTAATTTCAATTTGCTTTATTGCAGGCAATTCCCATGAACAGATTTTTAATAACGTCCCATAAGCAGCATATTGCTAATTTCTTTTTAAATTTAGCTTCTTCCGCTTGATGGAGCTGTTTCTTGTAACGTCCCCCATCGTGGGATAATATGTCTGTACAATAGAAGTCGAATCCATTGAATGTTTTTGACAGTAATAAAAAGTTGGGCCACTTACTACTTCAAGCCATTTTTTTTTGACGTTGAGACATTTTACGTTCTATTACCGTCTCGATGCTAAATATCGTTGATCATGAGGAATCTCTTGTTTTTAGTATTGGTTATTTTCTTTCTTTCCTGTGAGGAAGACAAAACCAATCCGTATGTGGTAATATCACTTCGTGCTATAAACATGTGACCTCTTCGAGGTCTTCGCTTATCAACCCCTTACCATCCAACGCTACCAAGCATTGCCCAAGTAAAATCTGTTGGGTAACGTCCATCCACAATGCCCATTCACTGCCCGATCCCAAAGGGATTATAGGTTTATAGCAATACCTACATCAATTCCACAGCACGACCCCAAACGGGTCGAATTCTCCTCCGTTCTACCTTTCCCAAAAACGATGGGCATTCAACAAAAAAATTGGATCGCTTCAGTAAATCTATCCTTTTCGGCTTTGGCGAGACCTTAGACCGGTACATTGATTGCAGTAACTGTGAAGGAGGTCGTAGGTATTATTTTAAATTTCACCTATCTTTGAATTATGACTGAATTGATTCAAAATAAACTAGATGAAATAATTGCAGTGTGTAAGCAACATCACGTTGAGGCTATTTCTCTATTTGGATCAGCTGCAAAAAATACCATGCATGAAGAGAGCGATATAGACCTACTAGTTGAATTTTCCGATGATATTGATGTCTTGGAATATGCCGACAACTACTTTTCGTTGTTAGATCAGCTTCAAGAAATTCTTAGTAGAAAAGTAGATCTTGTGTCCAGCAAATCACTTAAGAACCCCGTACTAAAAGAACAGGTTCTTAAGTCAAAAGTGAATTTGTATGCAGCCTAAACTACTCAAATACATGCTAGATATTTAAAGCGTTATTGAGGAGATTGAATCTATTAAGCAAAAAACCCAAAACGACTTCCGGAATTTTTCTGATGACATCATTTTGCAGCGGGCAGTTGAGCGGGATTTAGAGATCATCGGAGAAGCGACAAGGAAAATGATGGAGATCAACCCAGCCCTCCAAATTACCGCTTCTAAAAACATCATCGGATTAAGAAACATTATTTCGCACGCTTATGACTCGATTGAACCTGAGATGTTGTGGGGAATAATTCAAAAGAACATTCCTGTTTTAGCTGATGAAATTCGAAAAATAAAAGGTACATAATCACTGGTTTTCTTTTCAGACCAAATCAACGTTAACCGTATTTTGGAGAATGATCCAATGCCCCACCTGGGTGTAGAATCCACTACATCTAACTATCTCTTACCTCCTTTGCGCTCTTAAATTGGCTTAAGCCATTTGCAATGGCCTAAGATATAACCAAAAGGCAAACAATATTCCGCTATTCCGAACACTTTTTGGCCAAAATTTGAAGGAGGTCCCAAAACCATTGTGTTCACGAAAAATACGACCCCGCTGGGGTCGTGCGTTATTCCTATCGATTTGTGCTATAAACATGTGACCTCTCCGAGGTCTTACCTTGTCCAACATTGATCCTGCAAAACGCTACAAGCATCGCCCAAGGCAAATCTTTTGAGGAACGTCCATCCACAATGCCCATTCATTCCGAGATCCCAAAGGGATCATAGGTTTATAGCATACGCACATCCATTCCACGGCACGACCCTAATAGGGTCGAATTCTTCTCCAATCTACCTTTCCAAAAACGAAGGGCATTCACCAAAAGAATTCGATCGCTCCAAAACATCTGTATTTTTCGGCCTGGGTTTCACCAAATCCTAAAACCCCATAGTGATGAATACGAATCAAATCCGCCTTGGCGTCTTCAGTAAGTCTGTAATGGCCCATTATCGATTGCCCAGTTCTTTCTTTGATTGTGCTAGGATTTCTTCGGGACTCATGTTTGTAAAACCACTATGTTCTGCTTTGATAAGTTTCCTGCGTATCCAGTCTACCTGCCTTTGTTGGGCACTTGCTTGTCGGATTAAATCGTTGACGAGCTCACTTTTGCTGGAATACTCTTCACTATCGACCTGGGCTTTGAGCCAATCATCGTTTGGTTTGGTTAAAGAAATACGCTGTCTTGCCATGGTTTTATTCTTTACTGGAATTGTTGGTGCAACAATTACATCATTTCAGTACCAAAAATAATTCTATCCCTATTTTGTCGTCTACTATATTTCTAAATAGAATTCGGTCATATTTTTTCACCTTAAAAGGTAATGCCATTTGTGTTGAATAGTGGCACGTTCACCCCTCCTCCACAATGACCACCGAATCGGTATACTGCCAGGGACTGATCAGCTCCATCCAGCCGGACCAATTCCTGCTGCCCTGCTCCCGGTACTCGCCGGTGAAAATATTGAACCAGGTGATTTTCATTTTTCCACTTCCTGGCTTGGGAAGCACTGCATTGACCCGCTCGCTGTCTTTGGGAATAAACATCAGGTACAAGCCCTCCCCGTTGCTTAGCGCATAGCCATTGGTGGCCAGGTTGTCGGTTCCTACCCGGCTATTGGTGGTGATCTTGAGGTAACTGGGCCGCAGCTCGTTAAAGTTGTATTGAGTAAATAGTCCGGTCAGGTGCTTGTAGTATTCAAACCGGGGCGGCTCAAAATCCTGCCCTTCCGAAAAGGGATCGTGGACCACGATGTTCCAGGAGCTGTTCTGCCAGTAATAGGAACCGTACACACCGGCAAATACGCATTCGTAGGTTCGCACCAGGCAGGTTTCCGGGCTGGTGTAATTGCCAACAAAAGTCCGGTAGGGGCCCTTTTCATATCCCCCGTGCTCAATGTTCACCACGGGCCTATCGGCATGGAATTGCCTTCCCCTAAGCATCAGGGAGTATAAATTTGACCGCCAGCTTTGAATGGATATAAAATCTACCAGCTCTCCATGTCTAGAATTGAACTCATAGTCATGTACCGTGATCAACCGGTTGAAACTGTCCTTCTCCCGGATCCTGCTGATCCGCTCCATGATATAGGGAGGGTCTGCCCGATCGTAATCCAGCGCTTCTTTTGAAACGTCCCAGATCACGTTGGAAAAGGCCTGGTAGCGGTGGATGATGTAGTCAAAATACAGGTTGTCCCCATGGGAATACATTTCCGGCCAGTTGACCAATTTGTTCCAGACATAAATCATCAGATGCGCATCCAACCCTTTGCGTTGCATGCTGGCCAGCACCCGGTCCCAATGCTGAAAAAGGTCCAGGTTCAGGCGACTAAAATCGGGGTTTTCGTTGCTGCCTTCCCAGGCGGTATAGGGTGGTTTGCCGTAGAAGTATTTTTCCGGCACGTCGTCGGCCACTCCCCAACCCACATCGTAGGCGTAGATATTTGCCACCACATGATTGAATCCATTTTCTTTGATCCGATCCAATAATTGCTCGGTCTTAGGAAGGCCCGATTCGTTGCCGTAGTCCAGGGCAAACAACCAATCCAGTTCAAAGGCCAGCATAAAATGGGGATCTCCGTTCGCATAGGCAAAGGCCTGGGGATTTTCCGGGTCGATGCCCACCGCTCCTTTTTGCCGGGGCCGGGAGTTAGGTTGCACCTGCAGTTCTCCGGTCAGTCCACTGAGCTTGGGTTCGGAGGAATAGGTAACAAAGGTCCAGTTTCCTTCCCCGGCAGCCGAAAAGCGGCTGATCCATTCGTTTCCGCCATTGTAAAAGCCGGTAAGGTCCAGGAGCTGCCCATCGGGTCCGGTATAAATGGCCCCGAATGTGATGTCAAAGGGATTATCATCGGGATCAGTTTTGGCAGAAAAGACGATGTCGTTTACCTGCCATTGATCGATTTCCAGCAGGGCTCCCTTTTTGAACGGGGAAGTTTGGATTTGAGCGTTGGAAAAATACGGGAGTACCAATACCCCCATCAATAGTAGTAGCAACGTTTTCTTTACCATCCCGCTCCTATTTCAACGCAATGCGCGCTACATAACTATCGGCCGTGACAAAGAGCATATCTTCTTTTTCGTTTAATGCCACATTGGAGCAAAGTTCTCCGAGACTCAACCTTCCCAATACCTGCCCCTCCTGATCAAAGACCCAAACCCCGCCGGGGCCGGTAGCAAAGACGGTTCCGTCGCTGCTAACTTTCAGACCGTCCGGTAGGCCGGGCTGGTTTGCGAACACTTCACTGGCATCATAATAAATCTCTCCTTCGGTGGGAAATCCATTTTCATCCAGGGAATACCGGTACCAATAGGGTTTTTCCGGGTCTGAATTAGCAATCAACAATCCCTTTCCATCCGGTAAAAAGGCCAATCCATTGGGACGGGAAAGGCTGTCCAATAGCAAATCCAATTCGCCGGTGTTGGAGTAACGATACACGCCTTGAAATGGGATGGCTTTTGCGGGATCATCCATTCTGGATTCCAGCCCATAGGGCGGGTCCGTAAAATAAAGATTCCCATCCGCATCGTAAACGGCATCGTTAGGACTATTAAATGGCATGCCTTCGTATTCGCCGACGATGGTTTCAAAATTGGATGCGGGTTGGTCTAAAGGAGCCAGCATCCTTGCCATACGCCGGTCTCCATGCTGACAAAGCACCAGGTTTCCTTGAGGATCGAGCAACAAACCGTTCGACCCCAATTCCCCTCCCCGACTTCCATCTCCGGTAAATCCGGCCGGATCCAGGTAAACTTGCGGGGCTTCCCCTTCTTTCCAGGAATGCACTTTATTGCCTGGAATCTCCGAAAACAGCAACATGCCTTCGGAGGGAATCCACAAAGGCCCTTCCGTCCAGGCATAGCCACTGCCAATAATAACGGCCCTGGCTTCCGGGTCAATAATAGCACTCAACGCATCTTGTGCATCGAAAATCTCCAGGGGAAGGAACGCTTCCTGTGCGGTAGCATCGGCCGGGTCCTGGTCTGTCGTATTTTTCGTGGAATTACCCGAACAGGCCGATAGAAAAACCAGCAGCGCAACGCCTACTATTTTCCGCGATTTCATTAGTCAATTACCGAAAATTTGTAAATACATTCGTGGGTGTACGTCTCTTCGGGATTCAAGGTCACCGACGGAAATTCTGGTTGATTGGGAGAATCCGGGAAAAACTGAGTTTCCAGGCAAATAGCTCCTCGCTTGGCATAGGTTTTATCTCCCTTGGAGGCAGAGGTCCCGTCCATAAAATTTCCGGTATACACCTGAACCCCGGGCTGGTCGGTGTAGACTTCCATTTTCCGGCCATTTTCAGGCACCCATACCGATGCCGCTAAAATGGTTTCATTGTTCGCTTCTTCTCGATTAATCACCCAGTTATGGTCGTAGCCTCCGCCCTTCTGCAACTGCTCGTAGTCATCGTCTATTCTTTCACCGATCAAATGAGGTTCTGTAAAGTCCATCGGCGTACCGGCCACTGGACGCAATTCACCCAAGGGTATTAGCACCTCGTTTACGGGTGTGAAGCGGTCTGCATTCAATTCCAGCATGTGGTTGTTGACATTTCCTTCCCCATGACCGTTCAAATTGAAAAACGAGTGGTGGGTCAGGTTCACAATGGTTGGTTTGTCCGTTTCCGCCTCGTAGGTAATTTTAAATTCATTGTCATCGGTCAGGTAATAATTCATCAATATGGTAAGCTCTCCCGGAAAACCGCCTTCTCCATCCGGAGAAACGTACTTCATGGCCAGCTTCTGATCGGTTGCTTCCAGCACCTCCCACACCACGATGTGATAGCCCCCCGGCCATCCATGCAGGTTGTTGGGTCCATTATTGGCTTCCAGTTGGTAGGTCTCGCCATTCAGCGAAAATTGGGCATCGGCAATGCGATTGCCGTAACGCCCTATGGGCGCGCCATAATAGGAAGTAGGGCTGTTGATGTAATCTTCCAGATTGTCGTATCCCAGCACCACATCTTCCAGATTTCCGCTGTTATCCGGAGCAAAAAGCTCCACCACCCGGGCGCCGAAGTTGGTGACGGTCATTTCCATGCCATTGGCATTGGTCAGCCGGTATAATTTCACTTCTTTTCCGTCGATCGTTTTTTCAAATTTTGCGGGGTCCATTTTCGATAGGGTTTTGGTAGTTTGCACTTCTTCTACTTGTTGCTTTTCTGCCGGCCCGCAGGCTAGCAGCAGTCCCGAAACGACCAAGGCACTAATGAAGGATATTCTCATTTCATAGGGATTTTAATAGTGTATAATTCCTGGTGCTTGTCCCGCAAAAAGGCGGGGTCAAACTTGATTACTTTCCGGTCATAGGTCATCAATCCGTTTACTTCTACTTCCACGTCGGTAGTTTGCGTGTAAATGGCCGCCGACAAGCCTCTTGGGATCAAGGGTTTCAGGTCCCGTATCAATCGGCTGTAACGCTCCTGAAGCTCAGATTCATTCTTAAAGCTCTGGTAACCCCAGTTGTCTTTCTCCTGCCAGGTGTGGCCGTCTACCGGCAAGCCCAAGCCCCCATATTCTCCCAGGACGATCACCTGTTCCTTGCCCCAAATTTGGGGATCCGGCATGACCGGGTCCGGATAGTTGTGCATGTCCATGATCTGTCCTTTCAGGGTGTAATTCCCTCCACTGGCACCATTTACCAGGCGGCTGGGATCGTAATCTACTGTCCATTGCACGATTTCATCGGTATCAAACTGCCCCCAGGCCTCATTAAAGGGCACCCAAACCACAATAGAAGGAAAATTGTAATTGGCATCCATGATGGCTTTCCATTCCTTCCTGAAAATTGCTTCCGATTCATCCGTCCGGTCCTTCTCGGTTCCTTTCCCAACTACCCCTGGTCTAGATTCCCAGCGATTTCCCATGTCTCCGCTGGGCATGTCTTGCCAAACGAGCACTCCCATCCGGTCGCAATGGTAATACCAACGGGCAGGTTCGACTTTCACATGCTTCCGGATCATGTTGAAACCCATATCCATGGTTTTCTGAATATCAAAAAACAATGCTTCGTCCGTAGGTGCTGTATACAAGCCGTCCGGCCACCAACCCTGATCCAGGGGACCGTACTGGAAAACAAATTCATTGTTTAGCATCATGCGCTGAATGCCATCGGCATCCTTTTCCATACTTATTTTACGTAAAGCAGTATAGCTGTTTACCTGATCTACTTCCTTTTTACCCTCCATAAGGGTTACTTCCAAATCGTATAAAAAGGGATTTTCCGGACTCCATATTTGAGGATCATCCAGGGTGAATACCGCTTCCTGCTGGCTAGCGACAATGGCTTCTCCCACTTGCACCTCATCTGACAGCAGGCGGACGCGGACCCGGTGATTTTCCCCAGGGGAGGAAATATTGGTTTGCACCCGGATTTGATTATTGTCAACGTCTGGTGTGTTTTTCAGGGAAGCGATGTATTGGTCGGGAACCGCTTCCAGCCAAACCGTCTGCCAGATGCCGGTAACCGGTGTGTACCAGATGCCCCGGGGTTCATTTACCTGCTTGCCTCTGGGCTGCGGTCCCTCGTCGGTAGGATCCCATACCCGAATGGCAATAGATTGCTTTTTTCCGGATTGCAGGGATTCACTGATTTCAAAGGAAAAAGGATCGTAACCGCCCTGATGCACGCCAACGGACTGTCCATTGACAAAAACTTCCGCTTCCCAATCGACTGCCCCAAAGTGCAAAAGCACCTTTCCGCGACGCATGGATCGTTCGATTTCAATGTCCCGGAAATACCATAATTCCTGGTCCTTTCCTACCCGGCTACCCACACCTGACAAAGCCGATTCGATGGGGAAGGGCACCAAAATCTCCCCCTCATAATCCTGGGGCATGCTAGCCCCTTTGGCTGCCAGGGCATAATTCCAAAGCCCGTTTAGATTGGTCCAGGCATCCCGTGTCATTTGCGGTCTGGGGTACTCCGGAAGCGGATTGGCCGGGTTAATTTCTTCCGCCCAGGGGCTTAGAATTTTGGCATCCACCGGGCTCCAGGTTTCCTGCTGGCCAATAGCCGGCAAGCTAAGGAGTAAGGTAATTAGCCATAAGGTAAGAATAGATTTCATAGAATCGGTTAGGTTTACGTAATTGATTTTAAAAATTCTGATTTTAGTAAAGGAATAAGGCGAAAATATTAAAAAATATGGATAATGACACTGAATCTAAGGTTAAATTCCATAATTTAATGCGGCCTTGCAAAACAAACGTTCGTCCATCATGCTAAACTTCAAATGATTATCCCTATTCCCTTTTCCGACCCAAAATACAAATGCTTTTCCACCCCCCTGGCCCTGATGGTAATCCTTCTGATGGCGTGTGAGCAGCAAGAGAAATTTGAGCATTCCCTGGCTGCCAATGAGGACGTGGCCCAATACATGGAAAATTTTGAAGGCAGAGGAGACCTGACCGATCCGGATTCCCGTCCCACGGACCCAGAAAAATCGATTCAGGCGTTCCAATTGCCGGATGACTTAAAAATAGAATTAGTTCTAAGCGAGCCGGATATTGTCCAACCTATTCACATGAGTTTCGACCAGCGTGGCAGGCTGTGGGTCGTGCAATACCACCAATACCCCTACCCGGAGGGATTAAAAATTACTTCGATAGACAACCATACCCGCGTAAAATTTGATCGGGTACCGAAAGCACCACCGGAAGGCACAAAAGGAGCAGATGTCATCTCTGTCTTTGAGGACAAGGAGGGTGATGGAACGTTTTCCCATGCCTTTGATGCCATAGAGGGTTTAAATATTGCTAGTTCCGTGGCGTTGGGCAGAGACCGGATTTGGGTTTTAAATCCACCCTACCTGCTGGCTTATCCGGACCTGGATGGAGACGGTAAACCAGACGCAGCGCCGGAGATTCATCTGGAAGGCTTTGGACTGGAGGATACCCATGCCATCGCCAATAGCCTTCAATGGGGCCCGGACGGCTGGCTTTACGGGGTTCAGGGAAGCACCACCACTGCCAACATCCGGGCTGAAAATAGCAATCCCGTTTCCTTTCAGGGGCAGGCCATCTGGCGGTACCATCCGGAAAACAAAACCTTTGAACTGTTTGCGGAAGGAGGAGGAAACAACCCCTTTTACCTGGAATTTGACCGGAAAGGCCGGATATTTTCCGGCTCCAACGGCTATGGCCGCGGTCCGTATTACAAGCAAGGCGGATACTATGTGAAAAGCTGGGGCAAACACGGGGCCTTGACCAATCCGTATGCGTTTGGCCACCTTCCCAATATGCCATTAGATGGTGAAAAAAAACGGTTTACCCATGCGGTAATGATCTATGAAGGGGATCTTTTACCGGCTGCTTACCAACACAAAATGATGGCCCTCAACCCGCTGCATCACTATGTCCAACTAAGCACCTTCCAACCATCGGGTTCTTCCTTTACTACCCAGGATGAAAAGTTGCTGGTAGAAACGACGGACAAATGGTTTCGTCCGGTGGATATTAAAACCGGCCCGGATGGGGCCGTTTACCTGGCTGACTGGTACGACAGCAGGCTCTCCCATGTGGATCCCCGCGATACCTGGCACAAAAGCAGCGGCAGGATATACCGCATCCTACCCAAAGGCACCCCTTTCAGGAAGGAAGCCTTTGATTTGGCCCGTGCCGATTTAGCGGAACTCACCGAATTATTAACGCACCCGAACAAGTGGTTTCGCCAACAGGCATTACGGCAATTTGCTGACCGAAAAGATTCGGCTGCCCTGCCAGCATTGCATTCATTATTTGAATCTGAAAACCCTCAGCATGCCCTGGAAGCCCTATGGGCGATTCATTTGTCCCAGGGTTTTGACGATCCTTTTATTATACAAGCGTTAAACCATAACGACCCCATCGTACGAATGTGGACCTACCGACTCGCAGGAGACAAACAGGCGGTAAGTACGGTGGTGTTGCAGGAAATGATTGCAAAGGCAAGACAAGAGGAAGATGCGGAAGTGAGCGGGCAAATCGCCTCCACAGCCAAACGGTTGCCAGCGGAGCAAGCCCTTCCTTTATTGAAAGCTTTGATCCAGTCAAATCCGGATGTGGAAGATCCGGATATTCCCTTGCTAACATGGTGGGCACTGGAATCCAAAGTTACAGGCGATCTACCGCTGGTTTTGGACTTTTGGAAAGAGCCTCAAATCTGGGAAAGTCCCATAAGCAAGACGCATTTGGCTGGACGTATGATGCAACGCTTGATTCGGGCAGATCAATACGATGCCGCTACCCAATTGCTTTCGCTTTCTCCGGATGAGTCCTTCGATCAGGTATTGGTAGCTGGTTTTTACGAGGGTCTGGTAGGCAGGGATTTGGTGAACCTACCAAAACCGCTCCTGGATAAGATTTCAGAAAAAGAAAAGGATACCCAACCCTTTGAGCTGGCGTTGCGGTCCGGTGACTTTACGAATCTGGACAAGGCTATCGAACTAATTGCTGACAGCGAGCAAGCCCTGAATGCCCGGTTAGACATGGTCCATTTGCTAGGGGAACTACAGCCAGCGGCTGCCTTACCAGTGTTAGTTAATCTTATTGAATCCGGCGCCAGTCCGGGATCTCTCAAGCAGGCCTCCATTCATGCCTTAAAGAAATTTGACAATCTTGAAATTGGAAAAACGATGGCCTCCATATATCCGGGGATTCGGGCAGATGCCTATGTACGGGAAGAAGCCATCCGGCTATTTAGTAGCAGACCAGAATGGGCCCGGGCATTTTTTGAGGAAATAATAGATACCAAGGTGATTCATAGGGAAGACGTTCCCTATTCCCTTGCCCGCAATTTTCACTTGTTGGAAGACGAAGCTGTCCGTCAAAAAACAGCGCAAATTTGGCCCGAGACCAAATTGATGACATCCGAGGAGAAAAACAAAGCCATTTCCAACTACAAGGTTATTCTAAAATCCGGAGAAGGAAATGCTATTGCCGGAAAGCAGGTTTTCGCTCAAAACTGCGGTAGTTGTCATCGTATGGATGATGGAGGAGGTGCTATCGGCCCTGATTTGACGGGCTATAACCGCAGTGATTTGGATTACTGGTTGCTCCACACCGTTGATCCGAACGCAGCCATACGGGAGGGGTACGAAACCATGGAGGTCAGGACCAAAGAGGGAAGGACCATTTGGGGGAAGTTGGAGAACGATGAAGGGGAAACCAAGTACCTGGTTCCGCCTTTGGGGGGGAAAGGGGAATTCCTTTCCGGAAACGACATCCAAACCATGGAAATACAGCAAATTTCCATCATGCCTGAGCGGCTTCTGGAACCCTTGAACGAACAGCAGATCAGGGACTTATTTGCTTTCATTTTAAAATAATTAGATAAAAAAAAGGCTGTTTGAGCAAAATACTGACACAATTGCTTAATTTTGATTTGAAATGTAGTCATACTCATTAAAATGTATTTCTAATTGCTAAATTTGTTTTTTATCGTGAATCATTTTTTTAGAAGGATCTTTTTTAGGCCAAAAATAAAGGGAAGTTTGTGGGTAATGGCTTCGCTGATGGTTACTTTCTCCATCATACAGTCCAAAGGAAACGGCTGGAATTTCTTCGCTCCCATTACCATCACCGGACAGGCGGATGTGAGCATCTATTACGATGAAACGAAGGAGATTACCCTGGACATGCTTACCATTGATTATGATGGGGACCCGGATGACCTAACCATTCAGGTGGAACCCGGGACTGGCTACACTAATACTGGGAATTCCATCAACCGCACCATCGAATACGACGATGAGTGGGCCGCTGCCGGAGAGGAGATTTCGGTAAATGTTCGGGTAAGCGATGGGGCCGATCAGGCGGATTTTGAATTAACAGTCCTGGTCATTCCTCCATTGACCCAAACCAGCTATTCGGAAAACACCTGCCTGGGCACCATTTCGCTCACCGTCAGGGCATACCGGCCTGATCCGAGTGTGGCATCCGAGTCGTTTCCGTTCACGTTTACACTTTCCACGCTGGACGGTGAAGTCATTGACGAGATTGAGTTTAACAACAATTTCCCCGGGCAGAATAGTGCTTCGGCAACCTTTGGGGGAATGGACCTGGAACTTAACAGAAATACTGCCTACAAAATCAGGGTGGAAGACAACCTGGGCAGAATCTTTGAACGAGAGGCAGGTCCCATTGGGGAAGCGTATTCCCTGGATTTTGACCTGAACGTATCAGGTCCCCTCTGTGCCGGAGACCCCGGAGGCGTGGTGGAATACATTATTTATAATGCAGAAGTGCCTTTAAGTTCCTTTGGTATTTACGATGAAGACGGTAACCTGGTCACAGAATTATACGATATTATCAGCCTTACTGAGGATTACATCGTTGTAAACGCTGACAATCTTGGCTCAGGAAATTTTACTCTGGAAGTCACGGACCGCTTTGGCTGTATGGGTTCGGAGGAATTTGAAATTGTTTTGCCTGAGCCCATTATAGCAACGGAAACCATTCAGAACCCCTCCTGTTTTGGAGACAGTGACGGTCAGATAAACCTTTCGATAAGCGGAGGCTGGTCCCAACCCTTCGATGGCAGTCCGATCGAAGCGGCAAGGGACTATTCCATTCAGTGGTACAACTCCTCCGGTGACGAATTAGGTACCGGCACCAACAGCTCAATCGAAACGGCGGGTGAGATAGTAGGCATGGAAAGCGTTCTTTCCGAACTGCCTGCAGGGAGTTATTATGCTGAAATCACTGAAAGTGTCCGGCGGTTTGAAATCCCCGATGCCGATCCTTTGGTATGTGTTTTCGTTACGCCTACCTACGTGGTAGAAGG
>JAWLFL010000004.1:0-53414 GCA_041685605.1 Cyclobacterium sp.
CACTTCCGTATCCCCATTGACCAGACCGGTATAGCTAAAGGTCAAGGATGGGTTCGCTTCGCCATACACCTTAGACTTATCATCCGCAGTAATGGTCAATGCAGCTTGGGTGATTTCCAATTCCCCGGATACCAGGCTGATAGCGTAGTTCGCATCGTAACCGCCGGTCAGGGAAATTGGGTAAGTACCTACATTGGTGTTTTCTGTCTCCGTGGTATAGATATTCGGTTTAATGCTGACTTCCGTATCCCCATTGACCAGACCGCTATAGCTAAAGGTCAAGGCTGGATTTGCCTCGCCGTATACTTTCGACTTGTTGTCTGCGGTGATGGTCAGGGAGGCCAGGGTGATTTCCAGTTCACCAGCTACCAGACTAATGGCATAATTGGCATCGGAACCACCGGTTAAAGTGACCGGATAGGTGCCTACATTGGAGCTTGCCGTGGCAGTCGTGCTGATCGCTGGTTCCTCGCTGACTTCCGTATCCCCATTGACCAGACCGGTATAAGTGAAGGTCAAGGCTGGATTCGCTTCACCGTAGACTTTAGATTTATCATCCACCGTGATGGTTAGGGCTGCTTGGGTTACTTCCAGTTCGCCCGCTACCAGGCTGATCGCATAGTTCGCATCCGAACCGCCGGTCAGGGCAATGGGGTAAGTACCTACATTGGATCCTGCTGTGGCAGTGGTACTGATACCCGGTTCCTCGCTCACTTCCGTATCCCCATTGACCAGACCGGTATAAGTGAAGGTCAAGGCTGGATTCGCTTCGCCGTATACTTTAGATTTATTATCTGCGGTGATGGTCAGGTTGGCTGGTGTTATCTCCAACGTCCCATTCACATAAGTAATATCGTAATTTGTCGTAACGTCATTATTCGAGCCATCCAGGATCTCAGCCGTACTGATCGCATTCGTACTTGTACCTACATTGGTCAGACTTCCGGTTACCGTCATTGAGGTAATGGTTTGCCCTGCTGCCAGCACTCCTGATGAAATGCTGTAACCATTGTTGGTCAAAGCGGCTCCGTCATACACCTTAACATCGCTGTCCGCCGTAATTCCCAAGGTTCTTGGTGTAATATCCGCGCTTAATCCGGTAGGCTGAGCCAAGCTATAGTTTGCGGCAGCGGAACCACTAATCGCGTACCCTGAAACAGTAATGGCGACCCCGGTTCCTACATTGGCATCGGCAAAAGTGAGTGCCGGTGTACCTTCCAAAGTAACCTCATCTCCGGTTTCGATTCCGTCCAAACTAGCTGTGCCACTGAGCGTGGCAGTAGTTGTACCGTCGTAAACTTTATCATTTCCTGCCAGGCCGGAAATAGTCAACTCCTTGGCTGCTATTTCCCCATCTGTCACAACTGTATTTTCAGGAGCCACATAGCTGGCCGCATCAGTGCCTCCAAGCGTATACACCACCGTAATGGTTTTTCCAGTCCCAATGGAAGTGTTTTCATAAGTCGCTTCCCCGGTCACGGTAACCTCGTCTCCCGATCGAATTCCCGATAGTAGGATATCCGCAACCGCAGCACCAATAGTGCCATCATAGGTTTTTGAGGCAGTCAAATTCTGACTATTTAGGGTCAATTGGATAATATCCTGATACCGGTATAAGGCATAGGCGTTTCCAGCTTCCAAAACAGGATCAAAGGTAGTTGTCATTTCATCCACCTCTTTTCGGACATTGACAGCACCGCCTACCAAATCGGTAAGACCTGTACTAGCAGGTTCTGAGCCACTGTACAGTTTTGCAATACCGCTTGCACCTGTGGTAATCGTCGGAGAACCGGATACAACAACATCTCCACCCGTTTCGGTACCGATGGATTCGCTATTACCTGCATTAAGAATGATTGCATCGGTAGATGAAGAAGAAGTGGACACATTTCCAGATAGAATGAGGTTCCCGCTTTCGGTCGCAATCTCTATCTCGCCAGTTGCTAAAATACTATTTAGCGTTAACTCATCACTATCGAGATAGGTTAACCTACCCGTATTGGCTGTCAAGCTATTGACATTATTTCCTGAATTGGAAAAATCATAGACAACGCCTGTGCCTAAGAGTTCCAGGTTATCGGCGGTAATTACTCCGGAATAGTTGATAAACGTATTGGAACTGAACGTTATATCGCCGTTAAATGGATTCGCACCATCAAATCCGATCGCACTACTTGTATTTCCCGTCGATTGGTTGATTCCCGCTACATTTGTATTCGCTGAGGTACCCACGAGGCTGATATTGCCCGTTTGAGAAACAATTTGCTCTTCGCCACTTCCAAAGAGGAATATTCCTCCATACTGTCCATTGAAGCCTGAACTAGTCAATTGCCCTGTGACATCAATTGCCCCGGAAACACTTCGAATGATGACTTCACTATTGGCATTCCCAAAGGTATAAAGGCCAACACCTGCCCCATGTGTATCTTCATTAAAATCAGTTTCACCATTAATGGTGATCGCTCCGGAAGTACTTTCAACAATGGCTGAGGTGTTATCCTGAATGGTGCCCATCAACAAACCGTAATGCCAACTTCCGTCATTATCCGTTCCGGTGGAAATCGCTTTCAGGTCGATATCTCCAGCTCCGGAAGAAAGGGAGCTTTGCTCAATGTACACACCGTTGTAGCCAGTGGGTGCCCCGCTAACCCCCTCAGCTATCCCTGACACGAATAGGTCGCCATTATCTGTAGCAAGGGTTGATTTAAAAATGGAAACACCATTTTTAAACGTATTACCTGAAAATGAATGGGTGGCATCTGCGTAGGAGCTCCCATCCCCTACGGTCAAACCATTCCAAGCCGTAGCACTTTCTGCTCCTCCGGCCATCCAAAGGTCCCCACCATTGGTTTGGATGGTTGATTCACTCAAAAAGATGGAGCCGGATTTATTTGCGTCCGCATCAGCCCAAAGAACCAACGATGCACTTTCACCTGCCAAACCAGCCATACTGGATCCGGGATTCATAGTGACATTGGTGGCAGATTGAAGTGTGAGTGGATCATTGTAGGTATTCGAGCCAGCGATCAGGATTTCTCCGGTCTGATTGTTTCCAATCCGGATATGGCTGAATCCATTGACAAAGCTGGTTCCCAAAAGTGAGGAAGGAAGTTGGAGCGTTCCCGATGCCCCGCCGATTCCCACGGTTACTGCCGGAGCAGTAGGTAAAATACGTAATTCACCCGACCCGCTTAGCAAAGTGGTCGTAGTAGAACCTGTCCATCCATTGGTATTGATTTCGATATCTCCCGAAGTACCGCCACCGATTTTTGTGCTTGCTTGTAGTGCCAAGGTTTCTGCTCCAGCGATTCCCAATCGGGCCGTTATCGTAATAGCTCCTGATACCGAGGTCACATCTGTCTGACCTGTAGTCAACCAGACCCCTCTGCCAGTTCTCCCCGACGGTGCGGTTGTTTCCTGATTTTCTCCAATGATTTCAATATTTCCACTTTCAGAGGATACTACCATTCCCCGAGTTCCGGCAAAAAGCGTCACTCCTCCACTATTCATGAAATCGGTGGTATTTCCGGTATAATCCTGCGCCAGCCCATTCAGCAAAATATCACCGGATTGGGAGTTGACCAGAATCTGACGAGTGGAGGTCTGACCCGCTCGATGAAATAATATTCCGTACCGGTAACCGCAAGCGGTACATCCCGAAATAGGCTGGTCAGCCGTCAACCGAGCGACACCATTGATTTCGATCCTTCCGGAAGTGGAAGAGGTCTGCGAACCGTCGCCCAGGTAAACCCCAACATTGGTGCTGTATTTTACACCTGCTACATCGGGGGCATATTGATCGCCACTGATGCCGTTCATCTCGATATTTCCCGTGCCAGTTTGAATGGTCACCTCCTTGTCAAGGGTGATTCCGTGGTAGCCATTTTGATTCCCGGAGGTATTGTCATCGGGTATGAAAGCCTCACTACCGACTGCGTAGCTATCCCCGACGGTCAGTCCATTCCAGGTAGCGGTACCACCTCCGCCTCCCATCCAAAGGTGACCCCCATTGGTGGTAATGGAGGCAGATTCCCTCAACCAAATCATTCCGTCATCATTGCCATCGGCATCTGACCAGAGAATCAAGGGTTCACTTTCACCTGAAAGACCGGTAATACTAGTCGAAGCAGCCATCGATATATCCTTTGCAGACTTAAATACAAGATCATCTTGATAGGTTGTATTGCCCCCCATTTCGATTTTTCCGGTATTCTCCGATCCAATCAGGACCTGGCTAAAACCGTTCTCAAAATTGGTAGAAAAATAGGAGGAAGCTATTTGCAAAGTACCCGCAGCACCCCCAATTCCAATCGTAGTACCAACCGTTCGGGGCCTTACAGTGAGGGTGCCCTGCTCTGATCTTAAACGAACGCCCGCAGCCAGATTTAGTTCATCGGACTCCAAAAGTATAGCTCCATTTGTAAGGCTACCAAAACCATCTCGAGATTCGGCCGTGCCATTGGTGTAATCGAGGTCAATTGAATTTGCGTGAAAACCTTTAACACCTCTAAAGGTAAGGGTGCCAGTACCTACCCGGATAGTAGTTCCATCAATTTGTAGTCCATCATTGTCAGCGTTGGCAGAAATGGCGGAATTTCCACCTCCGGTTCCAATCAAATTGATATTTCCTATTCCGGTAGACGAAATGGAAGAATTTCCATCCATTCGAATACCGTGGTTTTGCCCACCATTTGATCCGGCGTTTTGGCCACCTCCTGTTCCCTCCAGGTGAATGGAATCTGCAGCAATGATGGATGAATTCTCTACTCCGATTCCCCAGTTACCTCGGTTGGTATCCCCGCCTGTACTTGCATTTCTAGAGCCTATTCCATACATGCTGATGGTCTCCCCGGTAAAACCCATTCCATTTATTCGGATACCGATTCCAAATCGATAATTTGTTTGCGTGGATTTTCCATACAGGTAAATATTCCCCGTTCCCGTATTGATCTCATTTCCGACTGCATTGATACCAGCATAGGTTTGCGTTGTACCGGAAGCACTATTAGTTAAACCAGCCGCAAAACTATCTCCCACCGTCAGGCCATTCCATGTGGTGGATTGGTCCCCTCCTCCGACCCAGAGGTGGCCATTATTCGTTCCAATCAATGTATTGGCATCAAATAGAACGCCTCCAACTTCATTACCATCAGTATCAGACCAAAAAACTAAATTCAGTTTACTTCCTGTAGCTCCTGTCCTTCTAGTGTTCAATACCACAATATCCCGACCCGCTTTCAAACTCAAATTCTGATCTACATTAAGATTAGGCTCCAAATTGGCATTGATAATGATATCAAGTTCTGCCAAAATAGAAGGATTATAGGAATCAAATAAGGTTGTTGCAGTTGTCAATGCTGGTAAAAAATCCAAGGTCGATACGCTCGGGTTTCCCAGCAGCGGCTTTAGTACCCCGTTGTTCAAGGTCCAGTTTTCCTCCGAATCACTAGCTCCTCCTATAAGCGTAATCGTGCCGGTGGGAGCCGCTGCCCATTGAGCAATCGGGAATCCGTCATTCTCCGTACCCGTGATAAACCAATCAGAATTAAAATCCCATCCTGCTGTTGTAAAGGTACCTTTATCTCGCATCGTAGCAGTATTTATCCCCGTAATGGGATCGGTACCAGAAGCAGTGCCTGTACCTACCGCAGTAGAAGTGCTTGACGTTATTGTATTGAAAAAGTTATTGTTGAGCGTAATTCCTGTTCCTGAAAGTACCCCTACAAAACCACCGATACTACCACTTCCACCAGAAGCTGCTCCTGTTGCGAAATTATTTTCGAGCATTGGGGTATTCCCTGCATTATTGTTCAAAAGCCCTACGAAACCTCCGGCACCTTGGTCAAGTGTGCTGCTTCCCTGAGAGACATTTCCACGCGCATAGGAATTTTCGATAAGATTAGTTCGGCAAAGTCCTGCAAAACCTCCTGTTTGCCCCCTTGTCCCTGTAGCAGTCACATCTCCAAGTGCATAGCAATTGGAATAGCTGCCACCGCGTGCGTCTCCGACAAAACCACCGAGATTTCTGCCTGCACCCGTTACGGTCACATCGGCCCCGGAGTTACTAACAGTAATGGCCACTGCGTAACCAACCAGTCCTCCTGCATCCGAAGCCCCCGTCGCAATCGAATGGACTGTTCCACTAACAAATACATTACTGACCGAGGTGGTTCCTTCAGATCTACCAATCAAAACCGCAACACCAGAACCTCCATTGATTGACGCATCTACGACCCGGAGGTTTTTGATGGTTGCGTTTTCGGTTACGCCAAAAAGACCAAGGTTACCACCAACAGAATTTAAACTAAGGTTTGAAATGTCATGACCCCAGCCATTGTACCCCCCTGTAAACTTGATGCTACTGTTCCCGATAGGGTTTGGTAGTCCGGACGCATCAATATTAGCCGTCTGAACAAAGTACTCGTCCCATACACCCGGTGTCTGAGTCAGCCAGAGCAAGTGCTCTGCTGAAGCTATCCGATAAGGATCCGCCTGCGTACCGATTCCCTGATCAGGGGTAGATGCCTGGGCGATACTGTAAGCAATCATGGACAAAGCAATAAAAATTAAGGTAAAAGTTTTTCTACCTCCTAAATAAATCGATAAATCTGGATTCATGTTAAATTCTATTTCGTTTCAAATAGTTAACCCCGAGTAAAAAAATTGTGAAATGCTTCGTTACTCAGTTCAAAAGTGTGAAAAATTTGTATTAATGATAATTTTTTATCGTTCCAAAACCCGATTTCGAAACAAAGACTTAGTAAACCGCAAATATGGTTTTTTAAAATGCAAAAAAGATTAGTGTATTAAATAAAAGGAATTGAAGAAGTTCCACACAAGATTGTTTCAAAACAGGAAATGAAACATCCGCTCACCGCCACGAAAGGTTAGAAAATCAATTTTACCACCAAAAAAACAGGGTACTGATAGAACGCGGCTTGTCAGGCCTCTTGTTTAAAAAATAGCATGCTTCTTACCCTTCATTCTCCTGAAAAGCCTTCCAATATTCGTTTGGACTCTTACTGTATTTTCTCTTGAATGCATTAAAAAAAGTAGTTCTACTACTAAACCCGCAATGCTCACCCAGAGCTTCCAAAGTATAATCATCTAAATACCCTTCTTCGATTTTTTTCCGGGCCAAACAGACCCGGTAATCATTGACGAGGGTTTTGAAATCCGAATTAAACTGATGTCGAAAATACAAAGGTAAATCCCGAACAGAAACTCCCAACTTTTTCGCTAAATCGCCTACCAAAAGGCCCTGTTCCCGGTAAATCTGGTCCCTGTCAAACAACTCCGCTAGCTGGAATGTCACATGTTCGTCCAGGCTGCTATCGTCTCTTTGGAAACCCGGCTCCTGTTTCAATCCCTTTGAATACTCCCCGGTATCCATTTTTAAAGAAACCTGGTTCTGAGGATGTCTCCTCTCCTTCGACTCTTCCAAACCGACATTCCATGAAAAAACCTGCTCCGGTTTCAGGTGAATATAGAGGCTCAGTACAGATATACAAATTAAAATAATATGAGACCCGTAATTCTGAACCAATCCCAAATCAGTTTCAAGAACCATTCCGGCAAAGAAGGCGACTCGGAAGGCAAAATACCCCAGATTTATCCCTCCTATAAAAAAAGGGCTACCAGCAGCCAGTTTTTGGCCCAGGACTTTGACAAGGGCTTAAAAGCTGCGGGACTGACCTTAAAAAGAATCCAACTGCTTGTAATAAAATACCCTATCATCAAAACGATCCTGGTGGAATTGATCAAAACCGGATGGACAATCCCTCTTGCCAATATATCTAATTGATAGGGGCTACTTAATACCTGTTGTGCAATAGCTCGTTTTTCTGGCTCGGAAAGCAGGTAAAAAGGGATCAATTCAGAAGCATGCAAAAATGCAGGGATAAAATGAAGCCAATCCGATTTTTGGAGTCCCGCCAGATCAAAACAGTTGTTTCGAATGAAAAAGTAAAAAAAAGGTGCCGCCAAAAAGCCTAGGGGACTACATGTACGCATCAAATGGGGCTGGTCTAGAATAAATCCCATTTGGTACCAGAGGACAAATACCAGAAAATACACCCCGTAAAAAAGCAGGGACCATCCCAAGAAGTAATTTCTGATTCTGCCTTTGTTTCCTTTCAAGATCAGGACCAGGGCATTTAGCACTGAAAATGAAAGTATAAGCAATTTGAAAATCAGGGCTCCGGACATTTGATAATAAACAGAGATATTGTGTTTTTAAACAGAATAATTTCGTGTCTCATCTATTCAACGAAAGTAATCGCTTTCTGTAAGGAATACAATTAAAATCCTTCGAAATACCTTTGTTCAATTCAAAGAAATAACCCCGCTGCCGGGTGCTTACTCTTCTGGGTTTTGTGTCAATGATGTCGGTTGTATTACCCGGAATTATTTTTATTCGGTCGGGAATCTTGTACTTCTTCAGTGATTTTTCTTACGGTAGCATCCAATTCCTCACTTGAAACCTTTAGTTGACTAAGCCAAAACATTAAATCATCAAGGTTCTCTTTTTGGGTTTCAATTAAATGGATAATCCCTAAAATTCTGGATAAAGGAGCTCGTACTACATGCGATTGAATCCAGGCAATATTCTTTAATTTTTCATTTTGTAATTGAATTTGTTTAACATATTGCCTTCTGCTGAATGCAAATTCAATACTTTTATGAAGAATACCTGCCGTTACTTCATCCTTGATCAGAAAATCATCCACTCCTAGTTTGAGACTCTCCTTTGCCAGGGAAAGGTCTGAATAACCTGTCATGATTATTATCGGCATTTGAATCGTTGAAGTAAGTACTCCTTCAATTAATTTCATTCCTGACAAGTCCGGAAGGTTCAAATCAAGTAATAAGAGATCATAGTTGAGCGTAGTCTTTTCTTCAACGATTTGAATAAAATCACTAAAAGTCTCAAATCTGATAATTTGAACCGTATTAAATGCTTCAATCAGATAATCTTCAATCAGCACAAAGTCTCCCTCATTGTCTTCTATGACCAAAACAGACAGTTTAC
The DNA here is from genome assembly GCA_041685605.1 of Cyclobacterium sp. Taxonomy (GTDB): domain Bacteria; phylum Bacteroidota; class Bacteroidia; order Cytophagales; family Cyclobacteriaceae; genus Cyclobacterium. The sequence goes on from JAWLFL010000004.1 coordinate 9,032, forward strand.
TATTCTTCATATTAGTTTGCCAATTTTATGATTGGGCCAATACCGTTAGCTGTAACCAAAACTCTTCGATTTTCAGAATAGCATTCATAAAATCATCCATTTCCAGGGGTTTTTGCACATAGCTGTTACAGTGGCTTTTGTACGCCCTTTCTATGTCTTTTTGATTGGAAGAGGTAGTCAGCATAATCACCGGAATTTTCCTGAGGCTTTCATCCTTCTTGATCTCCTCTAATACTTCAAACCCGTTGAAAATAGGAATATTAATATCCAATAAGACCAAATCAGGTCTTTGGACATTTTGGAACTCTCCCTTCTTACTTAAAAAATCCAACGCTTCCTGTCCATTTCTGGCTACGCTTACTTTTGTATTCAACCTACTCTCCTCAAATGCGTCAAGCGTGAGTAGAATGTCTCCTTCATTGTCTTCTACCAGAAGGATATGTGCCAATTTTAATTTCTTTGTCGTCATTTTTATCTAATTACCTATTTTTTTGTTATCGTAAAATAAAAAGTAGTGCCTTCACCCACAGTGGATTCCAGCCAAATCTCTCCTCCCAGGAACTCCACACTCCGCTTGGCTATGGATAGGCCAATACCGGTACCATCGTACTGATCTCTATTGTGCAGCCGTTGGAAAATGATAAAAATTTTGTCGAAGAACTTGTCGTCAATTCCAATACCATTGTCTTTTACCGCAAACTCCCACAGAGTCTCTTTTTCCTTAGCATGAATTTCAATGCGAGGGGGTACGTTTTTCTTCACGTACTTCAAAGCATTGTCTAGCAAACTGTGGAAAACCTGGGCTATTGGTGCCCGATAGGTTTGTAGAGCAGGTAGCGCATCAAATGAGATAACCGCTTTCGTTTCAGTAATAAGTTTTTTTCTTAACAGGGTGTATTCAGCCACTAATTCATTCAGGTTCACTTCCTCAAGCTGTTCAGTAGGCCTGTTGGAGCTGGAATACAGCAATAAGTCCAAAATAATCTGCTTCATCCTTTGTGCTCCATCCCTGGCGTAATGGATATATTGCAATGCTTTATCATCCAATTGACCCTCATATTTCCGTTTCAATTTGTCCATAAAGCTAGAAACCATCCGCAGGGGCTCCTGCAAGTCGTGAGAAGCAATATATGCATACTGCTCAAGCTCTTCATTTTTGGTTTGCAATGCCATTTTACTTTTCTCAAGTTCACTTTTTAACCTGATTTGTACTTGTATATGGTTTTCAATCCCACTAAATATTTTGGGGATTAGCGCTGACGACAGGTAACAAAGAAAGATAAGATTAGCACTGACAGCTGCCCATTCATTAACAGAGCTCATATCAACATTGTAGCTAAAGTCTGCTAACTTGAAGTGTATAGCAAATCCAAATAAAATAGATATAAACAGCACCAAATGACTCCACCAAAATGCATATTTGTTGTCGAAAATAATAATGGAGTAGATACAAGCTGCCAAAAAGTAAACTAAAACAGAACCAGAAGAAGGAGAAGCGAAAAAATTTAGAATGGTGGCAAAAACAAATACAGTGAAGGAGAAAATCAACTTTCTTGTGGTGATTTTCACCCCAGGCGCAAATGCGATAACGCACATGAAGCCGATAGTCGTAAAATGCAATAGTGTTAAGAACGCTTTATTTTCATAAGTAATCAAAAACAGTGACGGAAGTAACGCTATCAAACAAAGTGGCAGCAAAAACATCATTGTGGTTGAAAACAGCGAATTTCTCCAATAGCTTACACTCGCTACCGTCTCCAGAGAGCTAGGGTTGCAATTGTGGTTAATCGTTCTCTTGTATGCGTTCCAAATTTTCATCATCACTTTTTCGGTATGGTAAAATAAAAAGTAGAACCTTCGCCCACTTTTGATTCCAGCCAAATAGTACCCCCCAAAAACTCTACACTTCGCCTGGCGATGGATAAGCCTATACCGGTGCCATCGTACTGATTTCTGTTGTGCAGCCGTTGAAAAATGACAAATACTTTGTTATAAAACCGTTTATCGATTCCGATGCCATTGTCTTTTATAGCAAACTCCCACAGGCTTCTTTTTTTAGTAGCATGAATTTCAATTTGCGGAGGCACCTGATCTTTGGAGTATTTCAGCGCATTGTCGAGCAAACAGTGAATAATATGTGTCATGGGAGCTCTATAGGTTTGTAATACGGGAAGCCCCTCATAGGAAATAACCGCTTTTTTTTCGGCGATCAGTTTCCTTCTTAATTGGGTGTATTCAGATACGATCTCATTCAGGTTTATTAGCTCTACCTGTTCTTCCGGCCGATTCGCTCTGGAATACAGCAATAAATCCAGTATAATCTGCTTCATTCGTTTGGCACCGTCAATCGCAAAATGAATGTATTGCTGTGCTCTATCGTCTAATTGATCTGTATATTTCCGTTTCAACTGATCCATAAAGCTGGAAATCATCCGCAGGGGTTCCTGCAAATCGTGAGAGGTAACAAAGGCAAATTGCTCCAGCTCTTCATTGGAACGCTCCAGTTCTTTTGCATACGTTTTAAGTGATTCATTGATTTCCAGAAGCTCTAATTCCTGTTTCTTCAACTGGGTAAAATCAGACATGGCACCCAACATCCGAACCGCCTTTCCGGTTTGATTGCGCAAAATCATTCCCTTGTCATATACAAAAGCAAATGTACCGTCTGCCTTTTTATACCTGTACTCTTCCTGCCAGGTGGTGACATCCTTATCTTCGATTGCTTCAACTACGCTTTTTTCCACCTGCTCACGATCGTCCGGATGAATATGACTGGTCCAGGATTCCAAGGTAGGCGATATCCTATCTACTTCATATCCAAACAAGGTTTTAAATCCATCGCCCCAAAAAAGCGTGTTTTCCACGATGTTGTAGTCCCAGATGGCATCATTGGTGGCCCGGGTGATGATTTCAAAGCGTTCATTGGCTTCCAATAAGCGGATATCCGCTGCCTTCCTGAGCGTAATATCCTTGAAGTAGATGGATAAGCCAATTTCTGATGGATAAACCGTTACTTCTACCCAGATGTCCAGGGTCGGATAGTATTCCTCAAAATTAACCGTTTCTCCGGTTTCCATAGCCAGGTGGTATTGCCGGTAAAAATCAGTGTCAATGGCATCGGGAAACTCTTCCCATAAATTTTTACCTAGGGTATCGTCTTTTGCCTTTCCTAAAATACTTTCCGCTTGCTGATTCCAATAGGTTACCGTCCACTTCTCGTCAACGGCAAAAAAAGCATCGCCTATACTTTCCAGGATTTCATCTTTCTCCCTGTAGGCTCGCTCAAGCTCCTGAGCGGCCTTCCTGCGTTCGTCAATATTTTTAAAATAAGAGGCAACCCCTCCGGCAGAAGGATAGGTCGTGATTTCGTACCAACATCCGTCTCCGGGATAATGATACTCAAAACTTTCAGATTCGCCGCTTGAGGCTACCCTTCTGTACACCTCTTCCAGGAGAGTCCCTTTGGCAGGGGAAAAAATCTCCCAAAGGTTTTCGCCCAGCACTTCCTGGGAATTTTTCTTCAACAGGTTTTCAGCCTCCCGGTTGAAGTAAGTAAAATTCCAATTGCCATCTAACGCATAAAAGGCATCTGAAATGCTCTCTAAAATGGTAGCCCGCTCTGCCAATGCACGTTGATACTTCTCTTCAAACTCTTTTTTCTCGGTGATATCTATGATCAATGAATTCCATAGTACTGCCCCATCTGATAATCTTTGGGGCAATCCTCTTCCCTCGTACCATTTAACGGTCCCGTCCGACGACAAATTTTTCCATTCTGCAAGCCAGGGTGTCAGATTTTGCGCAGATTCCAAGATGGAATTAACCACTTCTTCTTTATACCCACCAGCTTCTATTTGTTGCCAAACTTTTCCCGGAGAAAGTTTGCATTCTTCCGGAGATAGCCCCCAGACTTTATAGCTTCCTTCACTGATATACAGGATCTGGTCTTTACCATCCGGCTGTAGGAGGTACTGGAAAATTACGCCAGGTAAATTATCTGTCAGCGATTTAAGTTGGATTTCTGCAATTTTTCGGTCATGGATGTCCTGAAAACTGCCATGAATGCGCTTACACTCTCCATTGATCATTTCAGCTTGTCCGATGGCACGAACCCACCTTTCATTATTTTTAGCGGTAACGATAATAGCCTCAAAGTCAAAGGGTGTACCATTTTCTACACAGGCCTTAACACGTGACTGTACCTTTTCTCGAAAATCCTCCCGGTAGAAGTTGATACTCGTTTCCAAATCAGGGATAAAAGAAGCCGGATCGGTCTCGTGGAGTTGATGTGTAATATCAGACCATAAAATTTTATGGTTATGAAAGTTTACCTCCCAGCTACCAATACGGGCCATCTGAATCGCTTCAGAAAGCAGCTCCTCATTTTTGGATTCCCTGGTAATATCCATCACAAATGAATCGAACTGTACCGTACCATCTGCCAGAAAACTAGGAGTACCACTACCCAAATGCATCAGCACTTCACCGCTCGGTAATACACTTCTATATTGAGAAAACCATTTTGATTTTGTTTGTACCGCTTTCGCAATCTCCTTTTTTACTTTTTCATAATCTCCACCGGCTTTGGTTTGATCCCAAACCAGGTTGATATCCTGCTCTACCTCTTCCGGGCTGTAACCCCAGAGTTGATAGGAGCCTTTGCTTACCGAGCGTAAGGAATCCGTGCCATCAGGAAAAAGGAGATACTGGAAAACAACCCCCGGAAGATTATCGGAGAGGTTTTTGAATTGGGATTCTATTTCTTTTCGATCTGTGATGTTTTCACAGATGGCAACGGTTTTAATGGGGTTTCCACCCTCATCTCTAATAAAGGCCAGATGAATACGGGTCCAAATAGTCGATCCGTCTTTTCTGATATGGCGTTTTTCATTGCGGTATTCAATTTCTCCCCGGGCTGCTTTTTTAAACAAATCCCAGTCTCGTTCCCGATCATCAGGATGGGTTAGGTCCAGAAATCTCATTTGTAACAATTCCTCATGGCTATATCCCAGAATTTCTTCAAAATACGAATTGGCAAATAGAATCCGCCCATCTGCGGGAGATGCCTGGACAATCCCCAGGGATGCGATCTCGAATATGGTCCTGAAATTGGCTTCACTCTCCCTAAGAGCCACCTCAAATACCTTTCGATCGTGAATATCCTGAAAACTACCATAGATTCTCGCACAGGTCCCATCAATAAAATCTGCCCTACCAATACAACGGATCCATTTGGCTTTCCCTGATGGTGTGGTAATAAGCAGTTCCAGGTCAAACACCTGCCCCGTTTCAATCAATACATTAACAGCCCGTTGAATTTCTTCTATATCCTCAGCTCCGTAAAACTCAAAGCCACCGGTTAAGGACGGATTGTAGCTATCATCCACTTCCAAAATCTTCCGTGTCATGGGTGACCAATACATGCTGTCATTTTCCTGATCCATCAGATTCAGTTCCCAACTACCGATTTTTGCCATTTCGGATGCCTGGGTAAGCAGTTCCTCGCTACGGTATTCTTCCGTTATATCAAAAATGAGTGAGTTGAATACCACCGTATCATCTGGTAGGTAGCTTGGTGAACCATACCCCAGATGTATGCGCAGCTCATTGCCAGGCGTGATGTAGCGCCACTGAGCCTTCCATTCCGATTGGGTTTCTAATGACTTTTGGATGCTATTATTCACCACTTCCATTTCGCCACCCAGCTCGATTTGCTTCCAAACCAGGCTGTTTTCTTTCATCACGCTATCGGCATCAAAGCCCCAAACTGCCTGCGCGCCATCGGTTACATACTTCAAATCATCGGTTCCGTCAAAATAGATAAAATATTGAAAGGCTACCCCCGGAAGGTTGTTGGTAAATGCCTCTAGTCTAATCTCAGACTCTTTCCTGTCAGTAATATCCTGAAAGCTTCCATATATTCTATAAGCGGTACCATCTACAAATTCTACATTGCCAATGACACGCACCCATCTTTCTTTGAGTTTCTGGGTAGTAATTACTGCTTCAAAATCAAAGCCTTCACCAGTGGTGCTAGCATTTTCAAAATTGCGCTGCACTAGTGGCCTAAAGTCCTCACGGTAAAAATTAAAAGTATTCTCAAAATTAGGCGAAAAGGTATCGGCATCTGTTTCATGCAGTTGATGCACTATTTTAGACCAGAAAACAGTGTTTTTCTCTAAATCAATTTCCCAGGAGCCAATTTTTGCAAGCGATCCGGCCTGCGCGTTTAACTCTCTCAACTGTACTTCTGTGGAAATATTCTTGGCTGAGGCGTATACCAAGCCCTCTTCCAGGGCGGTATTGCAGTTCCAACTAAGCCAGATTAAGTGACCATCTTTAGTCAAGAAACGATTCTCAAATGTAAAAAACGAAGCCTCTTTTGTGATTCCATTAATTTTTTGCTCGAATTTTCCTTTATCCTCATTAAGTGCAAACTCATCTAATGAATGATATAGCAGTTCTTCGTTGGTGTATCCCAACAAGGCGCAACCTGCGTTGTTGATTTTTAAAAAGCGCCCTTCAAAGTCAATAATGCACAGAATTTCGGGAATCGCATCGTAGACGTTTCTGAGGTTATTTTCGAGCCGCTTCCGGTTAATTTCGGATCCAATAAATTTCTCCAACCGGCTTAATACCGCACTGTGTTGGTCTAAATAATCCTTCTCTTGGTTGGTTCCAATCAGCAGAACACCCACCAATTCTTCGTTGAAGGTCAGTGGAATCCCAAGTATAGCTTGTAGCCCAAAGTGTGAAGCTCCTTTTTTCCTGACGAAGTATTTATTTATTTGTTTTTTATCCCAAAGAAGCTGCTTACCCTTTTCCCAAACTCTTCCCTGCAAGCCATCGGTCCGCTGAAATGAGGTTTCAGAGGCCTCAAGTTCATAAAAATCCTGGCTATGTGTGCTGCGCCCCATTAGTTTTAGCTGGGTTCGCTCCATATTAGGGCACCAGAGTTCTATCAAGTCGAACTTGCCGAAATCGTATAGATCTTCGCACAGCCGGTTGGCGGCCGGAATCAATCCTTCTCCATCATTAAAACTAAGGCTAATCTGACTGAGTAGCTCTTTTTCGGCTTGTTGTTTTTTCTGTTCGGTCACATCCCTTTGGACGGAAATCCAATGCGTGAACCATCCTTTTTCATTCGCTACCGGACTCACGGCAAAATTCACCCAAAAGGGCTCTCCGGATTTTGTGTAATTTAGAACGGTGATTTCAGATGATTCCCAGCGTCTCAACTTTTCCCCTAATTTCCTTAACTCCTTAAAATCAGAGTCCGGACCCTGTAGGATTCTTGGATTTTTTCCAATCACCTCTTCCGAGGTGTATCCGGTCATTCTGGTGAAGGCTTCGTTTGCATATACAATCACCGGTCCGGGCTCGTCCAGGGGCTCTGCTTCGGTAATCAAAATCGCATCCGAAGTGCTGTTTATCACTTTTTCGAGCAATTTCAACCGCTGTTCTTCCTCGATTTTTTCCTTGGCATCCCTGGCCACACAATACATCAGGTTGGCTTCATGATCCCAGCGGGCGGACCACAAATTATAGGCGATGTCCCCATCTTTCTTCCGAAATCGATTATGAAACGATTTGAAATCTTTACCCGACATAATTTCAGCAGCCACCCCATCTGTTTTTTCATGATCCTCCTCAATAATCAGATCCCTGTAGGGCTTGCCCGTCAGTTCTTCCGGACTGTAGCCCCAATGCTCAGTAGAAGCTGCACTTACATACACAAATTTTCCCGCTTCATCGATGCTACAGAAAACATCCAGTGACGCATCCATTAATCGGCTTGCATGATCTTTTTGCCGGATAACCGTAGTGATATCCGTAATTGCGGCAGGCCACGGTCAGAATTTCACCGCCCTCATCCCGGATGGGTGAGAAGGCAATATAGCCATACTGGGTCTCTTTGGTTTCCGGATGATAGAAATGTTCCTCTATTTCGAAACGCTCTCCAGATAACGCCCGTTCATAATAGGCTTTCCATTTATCAATATGGCCCTTGCCAAACCCTTCTACTAAAATCGGAGCATTTAGCTCTTTTTCCTCTCCTGTTACTTCTTTCATCAGACTGAGGTAAGCCTGATTGGCGTAGACCAAATCAAAGTTTCTATCCACCGCCCAAACGAGGTCGGTTGTTTGGTCGAGTAAAAGGTTACTGTAATGAGTTTGCTTCATTAATTATATTTTTTAAAAAAGATCATGTTCCCACCTTTCACCGGAAGTAGCATCTCAAATGCTTTTCTCCCAGATAGTTATCGGGAATATCCCAAAATCCCTACTTGCATCCATCTCTAATTTACACTTTAAATAAATACATTTACATAAATTTAGGATTTTTCACCCCCAGGATATCGTTGAGCATGATGCGCCGTCTCCTTCCGGCGAACATCCGGAAATGGTTTTTTTAGGCCCTGCAACCAAAAATTCAAACTAACTTCAAGACAGGGTCAAATAGGTTTTGGCGTGGTACAAGGCTTCCCGGGTGGTTTTCACCCAGGCCACCTTATTGGGAGGTAGTAAGCGGTTTAGTTTTTCTTCTCTGGCGGCATCTTGTTTTCTTACCCTTCGGATAAAGACAGCCTCGATTCTTCCCGGAAAATCCCGAATAACATCTGCATACAGCTCGGGGTCATGCTGTCCACTGTCTCCTATCAACAGGAATTGCTGCTCCGGAAAAAACTCCATTAGAAAACGAATCTTTTCCAATTTATGATCGTGGTTTCCTCCTCCGGATTTCCAGATATTTCGTAGGTTCACATGCCTGTCTTTAAGTAAAATAGGGCCAATGGGAATGTTTCGGAAGGTTAAAAAATCCCTAATGAGATCGAAAAGGTTCCAATCGCTGCTGGAAACATAAAAAACCGGGAATTCCCCATTACGGGTAAGTAACTGGTAGAATTCGCTTACACCGGGAAACGGTCTTCGGGTATACGCATTCTTCGATACTGAAAGCCACAGCTTTTCCCCCAGATTGGTCGCCTTGGATATGATCACTGTGTCGTCAATATCAGAAATTAAGGCCCTTGGAGAAGGTTTCACGATCTGCTGGATTTCCCTATCCACCCAGGGTTTTTCAGGAACGAGCCCTTCTTCGGGTACCAATGACAGGCGAATGATTTTTGGATGGGGTTCGTCTAAATCAGACTGATGCAGAAACGCCTCGAATATTCCCTCCGAATCCGCCGTCAATTGCACTCCATAATTCCCCCATTTAACTTTTACGTTGGCATCCGGCACACTGCTTCCAGCATACCTGCGGATGGTGGCTAATATATTCTGCAGGGCACTCTTCTTTTCCGAAGGACGACTTTGACGGTAAGCTTCCATCACCCTGCCCTTCAGAAAAACCTGCGATCCATTTCCAATAACGAGAAAAACTTCAAGTCGTAACCGGTCCAGCTTTCCAATCTTCTTTTTGATTTTTGAAAAAGCATACCGGAAAGGAAAGGTTAGCCACCTGAAAAAAAAGAAATGCTTCATGGCTACAAGCCTTCAAATCCCAGGCCAGCCGAAGTCCGGACCTTGGAAAAGGCAATGTTTTTGTCTACAAAAAGGGAATTATTGACTAAAAGCGCATCAAACAAGCTTGTTTCCCGGGCATTGATCAAAAATAAGGAGCTTTCGCCCAATTCAAATTTGACTCTTTCCCCCTCTACTAAGCGCTCCAATCCACTGATATTGTTTCGGAAGGTGGCAATTTGCTGATTTAATACCTGATAATCCGTTATCCCCTGTTCCAATTTTGCCCGGAGTTGTTGTGATTTCAGTTCTCTTTTGTTTGACACCATGGCGATCTTGGTTTTGGTAAGACCCAGCCCTCCTCGCTCTTTTCGAAGAAACAAAGGACTGGACACTTGTATACCGAACTTATAGTTATTCTCCATAAATCCGATTCCTTCAAGCCCTCCAAAATTTTCCGTAAGGAAATTGTACTTCAGTTTTACTACTGGCTTAAGCTGCTCTGCCTTGTACCTGCGCTCGATCTCAAGATGATCCAGATCGTAATCCAATAACTGCAGCTCAGGGTGCCTGGCAATTAACTCTCGGAATGCTTGCTCATCGATCAGTCCCGGTACGTACCCTTCCAACTGCTGAGGAACAATTTCCGGATCGATCACCAAGGGATTTTGGTCCATGTCCCACAAATAAACATTCAAGTCCTGAGTGCGGTTAAAATAGCTATTTTGGGCTTTCTGCAGCTGTATTTCCCGACTCAATACCTGAGTGTAGGCTTCCACTGTATCAATGGCAGGAAGGTCTCCCTGCTCAAAACTGGATTTGATCCCCTCAAACCGAATCGAGGCCAGTCGCAGCCCTTCCTCTCTTACCAGGAGGTTGGCATGGGCACCGGCCCATTTCCAGTAGGCTTCCACGGCCTGAAGATACAGGTCATTCAAAACCTGAATGCGTTCCACTTCGGTGGCCTGTGCATAAATTTTCGCTTGCTGTAAGCTGGCTCTCCGCTGATCAATCAACAAGCCCTTACCAAGGTTAACCGCTGCTCCTACAGCAAAAAGCCCATTATCGGGAACCTTGTTTTCCGAACTCAGGTAGGTACCCGTATTTCGTTCCACCGTTCCTAACAGCTCTACACCTGCCAGGGTTGGAACGGAGATACCAGCCTCCTGTTTGTTGTAATAATCCGTATTTTCAAACTGCTTTTGGTCCAGATTTCCAAAAACGAAAGGATCAAATCCTCCCCGGGCCATTCTTAGTTCTTGTTCTCCCAAATCAAGCGTAAGTTCTGCCTGCCTCGCTACCGGGTGATAATCCTGAACCCATGCCATGAAGTCATTATAGGTGAGTACTTCCTGCGCATGTACGATACCACAAACCACTGATAAGAAGCAACTTAGAAATAGCGATAGAAATCTCATTTCTTCTGATTTTTCATTTCTCTAACTTCTTTAAGCGTGTAATAATCGGGTGGGAACCCATTCATCTGACGCCAGATCTCATACCAAATCGGGACATCATTCAAGAGGGCGATGCCATCTGCCCCCGAGCCGATACGCAATGCATCCGGCCAGGGTTCTTCATCCGGGTCCGGCACAATCAGCAGCCGGTATTGATTGTTGGCACTGGTGAAATTATCGATGGCATATACCCTTCCTCCAAAAGTTCCATTGGATAATTGGGGCCAGCCGGAGAAAACAATTGCCGGCCAGCCATCAAAAATAAACCGAACCTTATCGCCCACATCTACCAGCGGTAAGTCGATCGGATCGATGTACATTTCTACTGCCAGGGAATAATTCTGAGGCATTATACTGACGATTTCAGCCCCTTCCTTGATCGTTTCACCCAAGCCGACCTGAATCGCCTTCGTTACATAACCGGATTGGGGAGCCAATACATAATACATACCCGATCGTACCGTATAATTGGATAGTTCGTTTTGCAATTTGGTGACGGTGGCCTCCGCATCAAACTGACTGGACATAGCGGTAAACTTTTCGGAATTCACCTTGGCCAGTTTGTCGCTAAAATCATTATCGATGGCGTTGAGCTCCAAGGTGGCTGAAATCACTTCATTCCTACTGCTCAGCAGTTTGTTTTCCGCACTGATCTTTTTCGCCTGCGATTCCTGCAGCTTAATCCTACGAGTTTCCAGGTCGGTAAGGGATTTCAGTCCTTCCTCGTAGAGTTTTTCCATTCGCAGGTACTGCCGCTCAGCCACGGTCAGGTTTACCTTTTCCGCCTCCAGCATGATGCTATCGGATTGCACGCTTAGACGGGCTTGTTGCAGTTTGTTTTGCGCCTGCTCTTTTCGTAAAATGTTATTTTTTTCCAAAGCCCGTAATTGCTGCTCCTGGGCTTTGATCTTCTCTTCATAGGATTTGACAGAAAGTTCTTTGGCGTTCACCTGCAAGCGGGTTCTTTCCAACAGGGCGGGGTCCATGTATTGATCTTTTATTTCTGATAAATACATGATTGTATCCCCTTTTTGCACAAAATCTCCCTCTTGCACATACCATTTTTCTATTCGCCCAGGGATGACCGAATGCACCGTCTGTGGCCGATGTTCCGGCTTTAGGGCTGTTACCATTCCCTGAGACCTGAAATTCTGGGTCCAAGGTAAGAATAGAAACACAAATACGGCTAATAAAATGTACAAGAGAATTCTTACCCGCTTTCTGCTCTGATCACTGGGTATAGTCATGCGATAACTATCAAACAGAAAGGGGTTTATGTACCCTTTTACCGAGTTTTTTGAAATATTAAGCATGGCTGTTAGTTTTTATTTTCCTTTTTATATTGCTGAAATGCTTCAAAGCTTCCGTCGAATGCTACTTTTCCTGCATCAAGTACTACAATTCTGTCTGCTCTTCTTAGCATCGCATCATCCGTAGAAACCGCCACCAAGGTCCAGGGTCCCGAAAAGATGTAATCCAGGAGGGTATCGGACTCTAGCCCGTTCAGATAATTTAACTCTTCCTCCAACAACAGAAGTTTCGGCTCGAAACATAAACTTCTGGCAAGGATGATCTTACTGATATTGGCATTACTCAAATGCTTTCCTTCGGGTAACAAATTGGTTTCCAAATCATCTTTGAGGCCATATATGTAATCACTCAAACCTACCAGTTGAAGGACTTCTCGAAGTTTGGATTCCGTAATGGTTTCATTTCCAACCGTAATATTTTCGCGGATTGTTCCATGAAAAATGGACTGTCTGGAAAGGCTATCCCCTATCATGGATCGAAGCTTTTCAAGTGCCAAGGTTTCCATTGGTAATTTATTGACAATAATATTGCCCTGGTAATCCTCAATCAAGCCCGCCATCAATTGAAGAAAGGTACTTTTACCTGCGCCACTTTCGCCGGTAACCAAGACTTTCTCACCGGAACCGATTTTCAAATTAACATCATGAATATTGGGGAATTTTTTATCCCTTGGATGGTAGGTCAACTCTCTAAACTCGTAGGCCAAGCCTGCTTTTGTCAGATCCAAGCCCTTGTCAATACCTTCCGACCGCTCCAGATCCATGTCCATAACCAATCCTATCTTTTCGGTAGCGGTGAGGGTATCGTATACGGTTTCCAGACTTAAAATCAATTTCTCAACGGAATTGATTATCAAAACAATGATAATCTCTGCGGCTACAAACTGACCGATACTGATTTCGTCGTTTATCAACAATAAACTACCCGCAACCAGCAAGGTAACCACAATCAAGGTTTTGAAAGCGATCATGATTTTGTATTGAAAAATCAACACGGAGAAATGCGTGTTCCTAAACTCCAGGTACTTTCCCACCAGTTTGTCCACCCGTTTAAATGGCAAGGGTGAAAAACCGGAAAGTTTAAATGTCCCCAAGGTTCGGGCTATCTCCTCCAGCCAATAGGCTACTTCATATTTAGCGGATGATTCTTTCAGACTGGTCGCCATTCCCTTTGGGCTGGTATACTTAAAAATCAAGTATAATATTAAAACCAGCATCACGGAAAAAAGGATAAAGAACGGATGGTAGATGGCCAATAGAATCAACCCAAAAAACACCTGAAGCGACGCCGTGCTGAAATCTATCAATATTTTAGAGAGCCCCTTTTGCAAATTAATCGTATCAAAAAAACGGTTTACCAATTCCGGAGCGTATTTTCCTCTAAAAGCTTCCGTTTTTATCCTGGGCAGCCGGTAAGAAAACTCCATCGCTGATTTACCAAAAACCCGCTGTTGAAGTTTTTCCGTCAAATACAGCTGACTGATTTGCAGATACCCCCCAAAAATCACCCCCAGTGCTACAATAATGACCAGCAACACCCAGGAGGTAGTAAGCCTCCCTCCCAAAATGAAATTCAAAATGGCCTGAATCCCCAGGGGCAGGGAAAGGGAGACCAAACCATTCAATACTGCATAAAAATAAATGGCGTAAATTTCCTTTTTCTCGTCTCTAAGAAGGCTGATAAACCTCCTCAGAGGGGTATTAATCAGATTTTCATTCATCTTTTATCGTTTTAAATACCATGTCAACATAAAACTCCATTTTCTGATCCCCCTTAAGCCCTGATTCTGTCATTTTTGGCATGTGACGCAGAAAAAAAGCGTGTAACAAGGTTGACTCAACCAAGGTACTCACCAATGTTTTGGGGTAGGCATAATTTGGGTTGATCTCACTGATAATAGTGGCTATTCTCTCCGTAAACCGATAAAATTGGGTAAATAAGCCATTGCTGTTTTCCGTGTCGATTTCCTTTGTTAAAAAAGCTTTGTAAGACTCCTCGGTAACCAATACCCGCAACTTTTGGATGTCAAGATACAAGTTATTCGGGTATACCGGCCCCTCCACCAACAAACGAATCGCCATCTTCATCTTATCCATCGGATCATGCAAATTGGCGGTGGCAAAAACAAGGTAATGCTCCAACCAACCCCAATACCAACTGGTAAGGTAAAGTAAGAGTTTGTGTTTATTCTCAAAATATCGGTAGATAGCCGCTTCGGTACTCCCTACCTTTTCGGACAGCCTTTTGAAGTTAAAGCCTTCCATACCTAGCGTTTCAATTAGCTCCGGACTCTCCCGAAGAATCCTTTTTCCCAAATCTGAACTTAAGGGGTCTTTCAGGTAAATATCCTGATTGACAGGAACCACAATACGCGTTAAAATCTGCTCCATATTAAATCGTAAAGTAAAACTATACTTGTCCTTATACGAACCAACAAAAAGTAAGTTTTACTTACTAAAATAAAAAATAAAAAAATCAAGAAGAAAAATTTGAAGAATGATTTTGAATTTAGTTGTGAATACCCGGCAGTTTAGGCTTCCGGTTCATAACTGATTTTACCCAAACCATAGAGATACAGTACTTTGGAAAACCGAAGCATCAATGGCAATAGCAAGATATTGAAAAAAACCACCGAAACGATATACACCGTCAGTGCGGGATCATCAAAGAAAATGTTGAGCACGATCATGATAGTAACAAACAACGCCACTGATAAGGCGTAACTGATATACATCGCTCCATAAAAAAAATCGGGTTCTGGCACCAAGTCTACTCCACAATGGGGGCAGGTTTGATGGACCTCAGTTAGCTTATTGAAACTGAAAAGAGACACCGGAAAAATGCCGCCTTTTCGGCATTTAGGACATCGGGCGGTTAAAATCGCCTCCGTAAGGCTTGTTTGTTTTTTCATCAGTCAACTAAATTATCGGATTTCATCCAAATCGTAATCCTTCCCCTTTCCCCATCGTAGTAGTTCCTCCAGTTCATAATACTCAAGCGTGTCCAGGTCTTTAACCCGGAAATTTTCCCTGCCTGTTCGTTCCATTATCTCCAAAAAACGAATTTCCCCGTAATTTACGAGCCGGTAGACCCGACCCACTCTGATATTATCAATCGCTAGCGGCATGTTTACTGGATTTTTTCACCTTATTGTTGGTCCTTTCAATCATCCGTTTTAACCAACTTAAGACCAACTTTTTCGAAGGGAATTTGTTCTTTTCTTTCCCAGATGGGTACCCTCCCTGCCTGGGAAAGTACCGAAGGAGTTGCAAAGGTATAACCATTCCCGAATTTTTACCAACCAGGTTTCCGGAAAGTTATTTTGGAACATAACCTTCAATTTCCCTGATAATCTATTAATTTTGCAACTCATTAAAAATTCGCTGGAAAATGACCGTCACAAAAAAATTCATCATTGATTTTGACAGTACTTTTACAAAGGTAGAGGCCCTGGATATTTTGGGGGAAATCAGCCTAAAAGAAGACCCTGAAAAAGCAAAAAAACTCCAGGCTATCAAAGACATTACCGATCAGGGCATGGAAGGCAAGCTCACTTTTCGCGAAAGCCTGGTGCAACGGTTAGCGATTTTAAACGCCAACAAAGACCAAATAAAGGACCTGGTGATCGCTTTGAAAAAAAAGGTCTCCGATTCTTTTCAGAGAAATAAGGAGTTTTTACAGGAAAATGCGGCAGATATTTACATTATTTCCAATGGATTTAAGGACTTTGTGGTTCCCATCGTGACCGATTACGGCATCAAGCCCGAAAATGTATTTGCCAACGAATTTGTTTACGATGAATCGGGAAAAATTTCCGGGTTTAATAAAGATAACCCGCTCTCCAAAAACAATGGAAAACCCGAAACCATACGCAAACTTAATCTGGAAGGAGATATCTACGTAATTGGAGACGGCTATACCGACTACGAAATAAAAGCTTCGGGAGTAGCTAATAAATTTTATGCCTTCACCGAGAATGTCCACCGCCCCGCGGTATCTTCGATGGCGGATCATATTGCTCCAAGTCTGGATGAAATTCTCTATGTAAACAAAATGAATAAAAAATTCTCTTACCCCAAAAGCAGGATCAATGTGTTGCTGCTGGAAAATGTGCACCCCATAGGGGTGGAACTTATGAAAGCGGAGGGGTATCATGTGGAAGTAATAAGCTCTGCCCTTTCGGAGGAGGAGTTGGCCGAAAAGATAAAGAAAGTTTCTGTTTTAGGGATCCGGTCCAAAACCCAAGTTACGTCCAAGGTACTGGAAAATGCAAACCGGCTGATCGCTATTGGTGCTTTTTGTATCGGCACCAATCAGATAGATCTGGAAACCTGCCAGGAAAAAGGCATCGCCGTATTCAACGCCCCGTTTAGCAACACCCGGTCGGTGGTGGAATTGGCCATTGCTGAAATCATCTTTTTAATGCGTGGCCTGACCGATAAGACCAGCAGCATGCATGTAGGAAAATGGGATAAGAGTGCCAGCGGAAGTTTCGAAATCCGGGGCAAAAAGCTCGGTATCATCGGCTATGGAAATATTGGCTCACAACTATCGGTATTGGCTGAAAATATGGGGCTTGATGTCTATTATTACGATGTTGTCGAAAGGCTGGCCCTTGGAAATGCCACCAAAATCGAATCGCTGGATGAACTATTGAGCACCTGTGATGTGATCAGTTTGCATGTGGATGGCAGGAAAGAAAACGAAATGCTTATCAACCAGGAAAAGCTCGCCTTAATGAAAAAAGGGGCCTACCTCATAAATCTGAGCCGTGGGCATGTGGTGGATGTGCCTGCATTGAAAGAGGCCCTGGAAAGCGGTCATCTGGCAGGAGCAAGTATCGATGTGTTTCCAAGCGAGCCCAAAAACAATACCGAACCCTTTGTTTCGGAATTAATAGGCCTTCCAAATACCATATTAACCCCCCATATTGGCGGCAGTACCCTGGAAGCACAGCAAAACATTGCCCGGTTTGTACCTGGTAAAATCATTGAATATATCAATACGGGCAACACCTATAATAGCGTCAACTTTCCTAATATTCAATTGCCCTTTCTGCAGGATGCGCACCGATTGATACATATTCATCTTAACGAACCGGGGATCATGGCCCGAATTAATCGCGTACTTGCGGACTTTTCGATCAATATCGTAGGACAGTACCTCAAAACCAATGAAAAGATAGGATACGTAATCACCGATATCGACAAGGCTTACAGCTCAAAAGTAATTGATGAATTAAAAGCAATAGAGGGTACAATACGTTTTCGGGTTTTGTACTGATACAACTGACACCTCAATGATGGGAGGCTGCTCAGCGGTCTCCCTTTTTTTGTGCTTTTTCCAAAAAATCCCTTATTTTTAAATGGCAACATTACTTTCCTCATTGACGGGAAGAACCAAAAACCAAAACCAGTGTATAATGAAAGCGTTTTTTGAGGAACTATTTGCATACGGGCATGATAGTAATCAACGATTGTGGGAAGCGATGATGGCCAACCAGAAAAAAATCCCGGAAAAATCCATTAAACTGTATCATCACATTCTCAATGCCCATCAAATATGGAACAACCGGATTGACCCCAAAGCGCATCTCTTTGGGGTATGGGCCGAGCGCCCGATTCAGGCTGAGAAGGAAATTGACCAATCTAATCATAGACACACCCTCACCATATTGGATATCTATTCCTTGGATGCCACCATAAGCTATGGTAATTCAAAAGGCCATGTTTTTACCAACAGCGTAAGGGATATTCTTTTTCACCTGGCCAACCATTCCACCTATCATCGGGGACAGATCGCCGCCGACTTCCGGCAGCATGGTCTGGAACCCTTAGTTTCCGATTACATCCGGTATAAGCGGTAACGGTTATTATTTGATGACAATTCGTTTGTTTTACGATAAGAAAGTAGATTGCCATCAAACTTGCCGATCGGAATAAGATCTCCTAAAAGATCACCCCCGTTTCGTAAGTAAAAGGGGCATTCTGGTTTTAGCCGGAGGGCAATCCGAGCCTTCTGGCAGCGTGGTATCTTTCTCCTGCTCCAAATTATCAACGGTAAAAAAACGTAACTTAAGATAAAAGCAATTTGGGAAAAAAAATTTTACTCGTATATTTCTGTAATTTTCTAAGCGATGCAGAAGTATACTTTTCAACATTTTACCCAGGAAGAATTGCTGGAGGGGGTAAAGAATAATGATAGCAAAATCCTACGTTGGATTTATCAGGATCAGTTTCCAAAATTGGAAAAATACGTTCTGGCCAATAAGGGAGGTGAACAGCAAGCCAAAGATATTTTCCAGGAGGCCTTTGTCGCACTTTGGAAAAATGCCAAAGCAGGTAAATTCAAACCTGAAAACGGAACCGCCATTCAGGGATATCTCTACCAAATAGCCAAGAACAAATGGTTCGATACGCTTCGATCTTCAAAAAACAAAAAAACGGTACCCCTTGAAAATATACCTGAAACTTGGGATGAAGAAACGGAGACCAGGGAGTCTAATTTTGAACAAATAGAAATTTCTTTCAAGAATCTTGGTGGAAATTGTAAAGAACTCCTTACCCGGTTTTATTATAAAAAAGAAAGCATGGCCATCATTGCCCGGGCTTTTGACTGGACAGAAGCTACCGCCCGGAACAATAAGTACCGGTGCATTCAGCGGCTAAGAGAAAATATCGTGCACCAGAAAATTTAATTTAGTTGAAGAATACGGATTCCATATCGCAGGAAGAATTTGAAAGATTTGAACGGTACCTTTTTGGGGCAATGCGCCCTGATGAACAACTTGTATTAGAAAAAGAGTTAGCTGAAAACAAGGTGCTTTCTGCCCAATTCAAAAAAGTAGAAGCAGTCCTGAATGGAATTGAGGAAATTGCCTTGCGGGAAAATCTGGACGCTTTTCATCAGGAATGGAATGAAAATAGGCAAACGGGTAAGAAAAGCCATAAAATTGGATTTCCATTGTCCATTGCCGCATCCTTTCTTCTATTGGTTGGTTTTTTTACATGGCTGTTTTTGATGCGCCCCGATGCCAATGAGCAGTTATTTACGTCTCATTATCAGGCCGATCCGGGCCTGGTGACGGCCATGGGCAGCAGCGAGGAATATGCATTCGACAGGGGAATGGTAGATTATAAAAGGGGCGAATTTGCCGCTGCCATCCAAAGGTGGGAAGCACTCCTTTCCGAAAAACCCGGCAATGACACCTTACATTACTTCCTTGGGGCGGCCCACCTGGGCTTAAAAAATACGGCACCTGCAAAAATGTATTTGGACAGGGTGACCGCACAGGAATCGAGTGCCTTTAGGGAGGATGCTTTTTGGTACCTGGCTTTGGTTAATGTTCTGGATAAAGATTATGAAAAGGCACTATTGAACCTTAAAAAATCCAATCATCCTGAAAAAGAGGATTTAATTAAACAGATTAAGGAAAAATGAACCGCCTCCTGCTTCTTTTATTCGGGATCGTATTAATGCCCTTCCCCGCATTACCACAGGATGTAGATGCCCAACTTGCTGCGATCCAAAAAGCCCTTAGCGAGGAAGATATTGAATTGGCCCAACGCCTGTTTGAGAAAGAAACAGAAAGTTACCTTAGCAACCGGGATTTTCTAAACCTGAGCTATTTTATTCCCTTTGCGGGACGTATAGCAAATGCAAAAAATGGAGGAACTGCTGGCATGGAGGCGGTGCATTACTGGCTTGATTACATCCGGAAAGAAAGCGATAACCCGAGAGACCTGAGGCAGGCCTATCTGGAAATTCACACCTATTACATCGAAGCCGGAAAACTGACGATGGCCTATGAGGCCAATGAAACCGCCCTGGACTACACCTATCAGATTCCAGACCACCGTCCGGAAGAATGGGCCCTGATCGAAAGCAATTTGGGAGTCATTGCCAATCAGATGGGAAACCCCGAAAAGGCCAGAAGCCATACTTTAAAAGCAAAGAAAGGCTATGAGCAGGACCCGGAAACAAGCCCTGTGAACTATTTTAACCTGCTCAACGACCTGGGGGCAAGGTACTGGTTTGCTGCTAAATGGGATTCTGCGGAATACTACTGGCTGGAGGGAATTGAGTACCTGGACAAGATGGAACCCACCCCGACCAACCAATACTATCGCAGGTCCATGATTGAAGGCAACCTCGCCGCCGTTTATGATGTCAAAGGGGAGGTACAGGAAAGCATCAACCGGGTGAAATCGTCCATCTTAAATACCCAGTATTTTATTGACAATGCCCTGGATGACCCCAAGCGGGGAAACGCATTTAATTTTCTATTTCACGGGTCTATGAATCTTGCGCTGGTATACAAGAGTCTTGGAAATTATCAGGAAGCCCTGCGTCTCCAGGTGCATACCCTAAAAGCGAAAGAAGCGTACTTCCCGGCTGGCCACCCCGAAATCACCGAAAGCCTGATCCAGGTAGGACAAACGCACCGGTTTCTGGACAATTTGGGAGAAGCCAAACAGTTTCTCGAAAAAGCACTGGTGGAAATTCAAAAGGCAGACGGAGATTTCTATATGCAATTAGCCGATATCCATTATACACTGGCATTGATCTACGAAAGCGAGGAGCAGGTTCCGCCTGCGAAAAAGAGTTACCTCCTGGCCAAAAAATACTTTGAACAGGCCTATCAGGAACGGTTTGATTTTGTGTATTTGGACTTTTTGGGCAATGCCGCCACGTTTTTTTCAACTAATAATGAGCCGGATTTAGCCCTTAACTGGGCGAAACAGGGACTGGATTACATGACAAAAGTAAACGGAAGCCACTCCATGCCCGGTGTTTTGCAGACACTGAACATGGGGCGCGTTCATTACAATTTGGGTAATTTTCAACATGCGTTGACCTATGCCGGTGAAAGTCTCTCCATTTTAGAGAAAAGGATGCAGCAGTCCGAAACAGGCATAGATTCTATTCGGATTAATTTTGACAAACCCCAGTCCATATTGCTCTCCGAACAATCGAAATATGCCCTTACGGAGACAAAAACCATTGCTTTTCTGGAAAATAGCCTTGAAAGATTAGTAGAGGCCCTGGCCATTCTGGATGAAAGAAAACGTTTTCTTTCAGAAACCGAGGACCAGACGGTATTGGTAGCGGAGAACCTGGAATTGATCGATTTTGTCAAAAAAATTCAATTGGAACTCTATGAAAGGACTGGGGACGAAAAGTATTTGGATGGGTTGATTGCTGTTCAGGAGTCGAGCGTGTATACCCTTATCAGGACACAGATCAGTCGGCAAAAAGGAATCCGTTTTGCGAACCTACCAAAAGAACTTCAGGAGCAGGAATCATTGATCAAGCAGCGACTGAATGGACTGTTGGAAGAAGGAGGCGACTTGAATGCGTATCATCAATTGCGCAATGAATGGGAAGCCTTCCTGACCAATCTCCGGCAAGACAATCCGGATTACTTCAAAATGCGGTACGCCAGCATTGATCCTGAAAAAATAGCCGTCCCGGAGAACAGGCAAATAGTCAGGTATTTTTTTGTAGCAGACCAATTGAAAGCTATTCTTTTTGCCCCTGGTGAACGAAAATTATTTCACCTGGATTTTGACCAGGACCTGATTGCTGCCCTGGAAACCAGCTGGGATTATCCCGAAAAATTAGGTGAAATCACAGCGGCTCTGTACAATCAACTTTGGGAGCCTTTTGCCGCAGAACTGAAACAGGAGCGGGTTCTGATTATCCCATCAGGAGTTCTCTTCAATCTCAATTTTGATATACTCTCCAACCGTCCATTGGCGGAATATACGGATTTCACTACCCATAGCCTGCTGGCCCAACATGAGCTTTCCTATCATTACAGCCTATGGCTGCTGGATGTAAAAAAGCAAGAAAAAATACCGGGAAGCTACGTTGCCTTTGCCCCCGGGTTTGTGGACCAAATGAAAGAAAAATACCTGTGCGCTATTCAGGGGGATTCTCTAAGTCTGGACCAGGCTTACCTGTCCCTGCTGCCACAGCCTTTTACCGTTGATCTTGCCCAAAAGACTGCCTCCCTTTTCAATGGTGAAACCTTTGTACATGAACAATCCACACCCGAAGTATTCAGGAATCAGGCCGGAAACCATAAAATCATCCACATTGCTACCCATGCCGAATCCAACAATGTCAGCCCGGCCTTTTCCCGGCTTATTTTTGCCAAATCGGACAGACCGGAAGAAGACAATGCCGTATATGCCCATGAAATATATAACACTGATCTGAAGGCGAACCTGACCGTATTAACCGCTTGTGAAACAGGAAAACCGGTCTATAAACCCGGTGAAGGAATGATTTCTCTGGCCCACGCTTTTCAATATTCAGGTTCGGAAAGCCTGTTGACCTCATTATGGCGGATAGACGAAAAATCAAGCATGGAAATCACCGATTATTTCTACACCTTCTTGTCATCCGGTATGGCCAAGGACAAGGCACTCAAACAGGCCAAGCTAAAATACATTGCTCAGACGAGGGGCAGAACCCTCTCTCCTCAGTATTGGGCGGGCCTGGTTTTGATAGGGAATCCTGAACCAATATCCGGATTGGAGAACAAAAAAAACCCTGTTATTTGGCTTATAGGTATAGGTTTAATCCTCGCTTTGACTTTTTTATTTGTCTTCAAAAAGAAAATACTTTTTAGGTGACTTAGACTTGTCTTTAAAAAGTAGTACCCCATTGATGACATTACCATCTCTATCCGATGTGAAATAAAACGAACCTCAGAACATTATGAAAAAAGCACCATTACTACTGTATTTCATCCTGTTAATGTTGGTTTTCCATGCCTGTAAGAAGGATGAAGACCTGGCCCCTGAAACTTCCCTTAGGATCTCCTATGATGGCATTCCCTATGAATTTACCGAAGGTGTTATTTTGGATTATGGAACGGAAATATACCGACCCAACCATTTCTCTCATGCCTATTTAATACCCAACCGAAACGTTTTTAATAGGGGAAGCAATTACACCATTCCTACCGATGATCCCCCGCTTACCCTGGCCTTTTTTCTAAGTACTCCTAACAGTGAAACCTTTAAACCTGGCACCTATGAATTTATAGAAGAATTCACCGATTGGGGAAGTCCTGAAAGCTATGAAGCCTATTTATCCCGTATTCAGGGAAAATATATGATCTCGGATGTAGTGGTTGGTTTTGATGAAAATGGCGATAATATAATAGATGGAGAGGAGAAACATGGTATTACATCAGGGCATGTTATCGTAACCGAGGAATTTCTTGAATTTGACCTTACCTTAACCAACGGAAGTAAGGTAACGGGCAAGGCCAATCCCCGATTTGAGGTATCCCTTCCGTCTGCCTGATAAAACGATAGCTTCAAATTGCACCTCCTTAGATCGGCTTTATTCCATTCCGGAATGCAGCAAAAAAGTTTGAAATGAAAACCGGGCAAAAGTCCGGTTTTTTTGATGACATATCCAGTCCTATCCGATGTATGATAAAACAACAAAAAACCGCCATGAAAAAATTTGTACTTACATTCATCTCATTTACCTTACTGAGCCATTTCGCTGTGGGACAGGGCCGTCTTAGTTATTATACGTCCACCCACTATCATGGGATTTTTTCCCAGGAAACCACCTCAGCCCGGGCCTCGGGAATGGGACTCACCCACCTTACGTTGGACGGAATAGACAATGCATTTTATAACCCGGCAAGTATAGGCCTCACCCAAGCAAAAATTCAGGGCTGCTACCAGCTTGATAAACGCCGGAATGGATAATCGTACGGAACAAACTTATGAGGACCTGCTAAATTTCCGGTCTATGATTATATTCTTGTCGGCGGGTGCTTCCTATCATTTTTCTGTACCGCTTACCAGCAATCTTGTAGAGGGCAAGGGTTTTTTTGACCAGGATTCCAAACAAGTAGATGTAGGCGTACACCTGCAGTTCAGGGATGAATTGCCAGGTAAGGACCCTTACAATGAGCAAGGATACAACAGTGCCTTCGGTGCTGGGGCTGAAACCTGGTTTTTCAATACCATCTCCTTAAGAATGGGATATTATTTTGAAAAAAGACCAAAGTATATCCCGCCAGAAGGACGGTTTCCATTTAATACAGAGGTTAATTTTGTGGCAGGCCGAATCTTGAATGAAATTAGAAAAGACTTTACACCTCGTCCTCCCATCGGCGAAAGCAATTTTCTTTTCTCCGCCGGAGTGAATTTACAATGGGTGAAATAACGTCTTACAAAGAATATAAAAAAGAGGCGTTTCACATTTTTTGAGCCAAAAAAAAATCAAAAGGGAGGCTGCAAAGCAGTCTCCCTTTAAATAAGGTCCGATCCCTGGAGTGTTACAAACCTCCGATATA
Source organism: Cyclobacterium sp. (assembly GCA_041685605.1). GTDB lineage: Bacteria > Bacteroidota > Bacteroidia > Cytophagales > Cyclobacteriaceae > Cyclobacterium. Next base: position 33,602 of record JAWLFL010000004.1, read on the forward strand.
ACAGGATTTGAGCTGCACCCTCATCGCAACCTTCCACTGTTATCCTGCACCCTGAAAAGGGCACGAGGTCTTTCATAAAGAAAGATGAGGCCTGGTTTTGAAGCGGTGCTTCACTCGGTATTTTAATTAACTTGTGAAGTTTGAACATGTCGCAGAACCGAACCTTAAAACAAATATACAACCTATTCCATCAAACCTCAAATAGAGGGGGCAAGACAATTTTTAGCAAACGGCCCATCGCAGCCGAAAAAAAGAATAGCTTGGTATTTTCTGTTTTTAGGTTTTAAAAACAGAAAATATTCACTTGCATTAACGGAATAATTAGCTAATTTAAATTTTTATGTTTTAATAAATAACAGCCAAACCAAAGATAGCTCTCAGGAATCCACTTATTTTAACATTTTACAATGTATCAAATCAAAAAAATCATTGTTTGTCTGGATCAAACAGAGATGGACAAAACGCTGGTGAAATTTGCCGCATTTATAGCGAAGGCTAATCAATCAAAAAAAATCTATTTCACGAATGTTATTCGCAACCTGGCTATTCCAAAAGACATACTGGCGGAGTTTCCCAACCTGATCAGTAATATGGTTGAAGAAAGAAAGAACCAAATGAAGCGGGTAGTGGAGGAAAATTTTGACCCGGATTTAAAAATCAATTATACATTTGTGTTCAAAGAGGGTCAGCTATCCAAGAAAGTGTTAAAGCTGGCCACTGAAAAGTCTGTCGACATGATTTTGGTGGGAAGAAAAACATCCATCCCCGGGTCCGGGGTGGTATCCCAGCGGCTTGCCAGACGCGCTTCCTGCTCCCTTATGATCGTTCCCGAAAATGCAAAACCAAAAATCAAAAAAATGCTGGTTCCCAGTGACTTTTCGGATTACTCAAAGGATGCCCTGGAGGTGGCCATTGAAATCACCGAAAAAAACGAGGGCAAATCGGAAATCTTTTGTCAAAATGTATACGCGGTGCCTTCGGGCTATCACTTTACCGGAAAGTCCTATGAAGAGTTTAGCCAGATCATGCTGGAAAATGCAGAAATAAACTACAAAAAGTTTATTCGAAAAATCGACACCAAATCAATCAAGGTCAAGCCCCTGTACACGAAAGATGAGGACGACGATCCGGTGGTGGATATCATCCGGAAAGCCCAGGAAATCAAAGCCAACATCATCATCATTGGAGCCAAAGGAAGAACGGCAGCGACCGCTCTGTTTATTGGCAGCATGGCGGAGAGGCTCATACAAATGAATGATAAAGTTCCCCTGCTTGTCACTCGGCCCAAAGGAAAAAATGCAGGCATCATCGAGTATATCCTGGAGATATAGCTGTTTCACATACAAAAAAACATGTTTTAGGACTTTAAAAATATATTTCATAACTTTAAAATTGAATACAAAACCAATTATGCTATGAAAATTAAATCTACCTTTTTATTTGTACTTTCCCTTTCATTTTTAAGCTGGGATTCGGAGGCCCAGCTATTAAAAAGGTTAAAAAATGCAGCCTCGGAGGGAGTAACCCGTGCTGTAGAAAAAACCGTAGAAAAGGAAGTGGCAAAAGCCACAGAAAGCCAGTTGGAAAAGGCTTTCAGTAATCTTTATGGAGATATGGAAGCCGGTGAAAATGATGAAGGAGGAAGTTCAGGAGGCGGTTCTTACGATTACAGCAAAATCATGCGTTCCGTGAATATGGATGTAGAAACGGAAAGTGCCTACCGCTTTTCTGGAATTGCTGTCATGGAAATTGAAAGTACAGATGAAAAAGGAAAAGCGTCAGAGCCCATTACCTTTCATTCATTTTTATCCGATAACCCGGATTATTTCGGAATGGAATTTATAGATCCTGATGATAAAAACTCAACGGAAAAGTCTGTCATTATCATGGATCACAAAAATCAGGCAACGGTAATGCTGATGGAAAATGACGAAGAAAAATCAAGCATGGCTTTTTCTATCGACTGGGGAGGCATGATGGAGGCAGCTGAAACGGCAGATACGGCCGAAAATTCCCCTACGGTTTCAGAAGATTTTCAATTTGAAAAAACAGGAAATACCAAAGATATACTGGGGTATACCTGTGAGGAATACATCGTGGTAAGTGAAGATGCCGAAGGAAGCTACTGGATAAGCGAGCAACCCATAGAAGGGCTGGAGTCCTTCTGGAGTAAAAACAGCCCATTCATTACGAAAAGAATGAAAGAAGAAAACAGGGAGTATTTCACAAATTTGCCGGAAGGCCATATTATGGAAATGAATTTTGCGAGCAAAGAAGACGAGAGTAGTTCAAAAATGAAAATGATTGAAATTGACACCAATCGCTCCAGTAATTTCGATTTGTCGGAATATCCAAACGCAATGAAAGCAGCAAAATAAGTATCGTATACATGACCGTTTCGATTATAGTGGCCAAAGCCACCAATAATGCCATAGGTAAAAATGGGGAATTGCCCTGGCATCTCCCTTCAGATCTAAACCATTTCAAAAAGACGACATCCGGCTACCATGTCATTATAGGAAGAAAAACGTTTACTTCACTCGGCAAGCCTTTGCCCGGCAGAACCCATATTGTGGTCACCCGCAACCGGAACTTCAAGGTTCCTGAGGGTCATTTCGTGGCCCACAATCTGGAAGAAGCACTGCGCATTGGAAAATCCAGAAATCTGGAAAAAATTTTTATTTTAGGCGGTGCCAATATTTATAAGGAAGCACTGCCATTCACTCATGAAATGATTATTACCGAGATTGAAGCTTCACCTGACGCAGATACTTTTTTCCCGGAGTTTAATCGGAACGAATGGGAATTGGTGGATAAGGTGACGGTAGAAAAAGATGACAAAAACCCCTACAAGCACGCATTTGTAACCTACCGCAGAAAAGAAATAGTTTAATTCTATGCGATGAGATGCGTTCAGGTGGTAATTTTAAACTGACAAAGCCCCGCCACTGTCCGGAAACTTTTTAATTTTGCACCATAAAAAAACAATCCCCTGTTTCATGTATCAATCGGTAACAGCAGAAATCATCTCAATAGGCGACGAACTCCTTTATGGTCAGATTATGGACACGAACAGCAAGTGGCTGAGTGAGGAGATGGATAAAATGGGTATTCGGGTCGTCAGAAGGACAACTATTGGCGATGATCGCGAATCAATGCTGCATGCCTTTCAAGCCGCGGCCACGAATGCTGATATTATTTTAATGACAGGAGGCCTGGGGCCCACCAAAGATGATCTGACCAAATCGGTACTGGCAACCTATTTTAGCTCCAAGATTGCGTTATTTCCGGAAGCTTTGGAAGATGTTAGCAACCTTTTTCATAGCCGGGGAAAGGAATTGACGGCTACTAACCGGGGTCAGGCATACCTTCCTTCCAATTGCACCTATATTCGAAATGCCGTAGGAACCGCTCCGGGCATGTGGTTTGAAGAAAAGGAGAAAATTTGGATGTCCATGCCCGGGGTACCGCATGAAATGAAATACTTAATGCAGCAGGAGGTCATTCCCCGCCTAAAGCAAAAGTACCAATTGCCGGTCATTTACCACAAACTGATCCGCACGGTCGGCATTGGCGAAAGTTGGCTTTCGGATTTGATTACTGATTGGGAGGAAAAGCTGCCTTCCCATATTCGCCTGGCATACTTGCCATCCCTGGGAGAGGTTAAGCTCCGGCTTACTGGCTTTGGCACGGACCAGGAATCACTGGTTTCAGAAGTGGAAGCCCAGATCGAACAGCTACTGCCCCTGATTTCTAAATATGTTTATGGATTCAATGACGATATCCTTCCCGCTGCCATTGGCCATATGCTAGTAAACCGGGGAAAAACGGTGGCACTCGCAGAAAGTTGTACGGGAGGGTATGTTTCGCACCTGATTACCAGCATTCCGGGATCCAGTGACTATTTTAATGGAGGCATGATCCCTTATCATAATGAATTCAAAAAAGCGGTTTTAGGTGTTTCAGCAGAGGTATTACGCAGTGAAGGGGCTGTCAGTGAAGGTACCGTACGAGACATGGCTAGCCAGGTGCGGAATAAATTCAACGCTGATTATGGTCTGTCTTCAAGTGGTATTGCGGGGCCCGGAGGTGGGTCAGAAGAAAAGCCGGTAGGTTTGGTTTGGATTGCCTGCGACGATGGGCAGGTGTGCCATACCCGAAAACTACAGCTTACAAAAGACCGGACGGTGAACATTCACCTGACAGCAATTGCTGCGTTAAATTTATTGAGAGAGACCATTTTACAGACGCGCTCATAAAATTTAAAAGGTTTCCTTTTGCAAACCAATTCCTAAATTTTAGATTTATACCTGGAGGTAAATTCAATACGATTTTATAGTAGGACTATGGCAATAGTAGAAATGGTGATGCCCAAAATGGGAGAAAGCATAATGGAGGGCACAATCCTTTCCTGGCTAAAAAAAGAAGGGGACCTCATCGAGCAGGATGAGTCTGTTCTGGAAGTTGCCACCGACAAGGTGGATACGGAAGTACCCGCCACCCATGCCGGCACTTTGAAATCCATTCTGGCCAAAGAAGGAGAGGTAGTGGAAGTGGGCAAGCCGATAGCACTGATTGAAACGGTAGAAAAAGAAATGGAGGAAGGACAGCCAATACCTGATGCCGCTAGGAATATCCAAGAAAGTCCAGCCTCTCCAAAAACCGAAACCTTTCCGGAAGTACCGGAATATACCTCATTGATCCTGGGAGACATCCCAAAAAAAGAAAGAAGAAAAATTGACGAAAAAAAATTCTACTCTCCCCTGGTCCTTAGTATTGCAAAAGCAGAAGCCATAAATGAAACGGAGCTAGCTGCCATACCTGGCACGGGCAAGGGTGGCCGAATCACCAAAAATGACATCCTCTCCTACCTAAAGAAAAAGAAGGAGTCATCGCCCCAAATCACCCCTCCACTCGATGAACCCACACCCGTAAGGGATAGCCAGGATGAAATCATAGAGATGGACAGGATGCGAAAGATGATCGCTCAACGCATGTTGGACTCTAAGAACATTTCTGCACACGTCACTTCATTTGTGGAAGCGGATCTCACGGAAATTGTCCTGTTTCGAAACAAGATAAAAGAAGCATTCCGAAAAAAAGAAGGCGAATCCATCACGTTTACGCCCTTTTTTGTGATGGCCATCGCGAAGGCCTTGAAGGATTTCCCGATGATAAATATTTCAGTAGATGGGGATAAAATCATAAAGAAAAAAGACATCAATATAGGTATCGCCGTAGCGTTGGCCAACGGTAATCTAATTGTGCCGGTAATTCGGCAGGCGGACCAATATAACCTTCCCGGCTTATCCAAGAAAATCAACGATCTGGCCAGGCGGGCAAGGGAAAACAAATTGAACGCAGAAGAACTAAAGGGTGGCACCTACACCCTTTCCAATATCGGCTCCTTCGGAAATATCATGGGTACCCCCATCATCGTTCAGCCTCAGGTAGCGATATTGGCGGTAGGAACCATTACTAAAAAACCGGCAGTCATAGAGACGTCCACCGGAGATATGATTGCTATTCGCCACAAATTAATATTATCGCATTCCTACGACCACCGGGTGGTGGACGGCGCATTGGGTGGTATGTTTGTCAAAAAAGTGGCTGACTACCTGGAAATTTTCGATCTGGAAACGGTTATTTAGGCGTGTCAATAATGGCCCGGCTGTATTTCTTTATCGTATCAATGATTTGTTGGATTTTTACCGGCTTGGTTAGGTAATCGTTCATGCCATTGGAAAAGGCAAGTTCCACATCCTCTTTAAATACACTGGCAGATAATCCCACAATGACCACGGCTTTTCCATTTTCCAGAGACCGGATTACTTTGGTAGCATCCATTCCGTTCATTCCCGGCATTTGGTTATCCATAAAAATCAAATGGTATTGCTCTTGCTCGACACACTTGATCGCATCCACGCCATTCATGGCTACATCTGGCTCGTAACCTAATTGTACCAGCAGCATGACCATGAATTTAAGGTTGATGTCGTTATCCTCTACTATCAGAATCTTAAGTGGAAAATCTTCGGCAACTCTTTCAAAATCAACCACTTCTTTTTCAGATTGAATGGCTCCATTCGATTCATTTTCTTCCCCTTCTATATTTGTGATAAGCGTAAAAGAAAAAGTAGAGCCCTCTCCCAACTCACTTTCAATCTGCAATACTCCTCCCATCAATTCGATCAACTTATTGGCAATGGCCAAACCTAATCCGGTACCCTTGTATTCTCCGTTTGATGCTGCGCTTGCCTGGGTGAAAGGCTTCACCAATTCGGGCAATTTTTCCCGATCAATTCCTACGCCGTTATCCTTTACTGCACAGTGCAGGATCAGGTTACTGGAAAATAACTTTTCGGCTTTTAGGAATACCGAGATTTCTCCTCCCTTAAGGGAATACTTCACCGCATTTCCAATGATGTTAAAAAATATTTGCGCCAATTTTTCCTTGTCCAGTACAATGGCATCTGGGAGCGAGTCGTCTATGGACAGGTCAATATGGAGGGATTTTTCCCGCGCCATGCCGGTAAAAATATTGATAATTCGTTCCATCTCCGGTCTTAGTTTAAAAAGTACCGGATTTAATTCCATTTTACCAGCCTCAATTTTAGAATAATCCAGGATATCATTTACAATATGAAGCAATGATTCTCCGGAATCGCCAACAATCGATAGCAACTCCTGTTGTTCCTCGGAAAGGGAAGTCTTGTACAGCAGGCCAGTGATTCCTAACAATCCGTTTAACGGCGTCCTTATTTCATGACTCATATTGGCTAAAAAATTCGATTTTTCCCGATTCGCCAATTCGGCTGCTTCCTTGGCCTCCCGAAGCCCCCTCTCCCAGAGTTTATGTCCGGTGATGTCCCTTGCTACCGAAATCATACGCTTCTCGTCTAGTTTGAAAAAACGTATCTCAAAATACCGCCTGCCAATATCCAGCAAAATATCCACCTCCTCGGTCTGCATCTTACCGGTAAGCACCGCCTTGTTGAATGCCCGCATGGCCCGTTCACCTGCTTCTCCGGAAAACACTTCACTCATATTTTTTCCCAGGGTTTTTTGTGGTGCTTGCAACAAAAGCTCCTCTTGCTGGACGTAGTAATCTAAAAAATCCCCCTTATTATTGTATATGAATATGATATCCGGCAAACTATTTAACACCGACCGCAACCGGTTCTCACTTCGTATCAGCTCCTGATCGGCGATGTATTTATCGTTAATATCTGTACAGATTCCCACCGCACCCGCAAACTCGCCGCCGGATTCAAAAATCAGTTTCTCAAAAATTTTAACTCGTATCGGAACTCCCTGTTTCCGGTTAGAATGGGCCTCGAAATAGTAAAAGTCATCTTTCCTTTCGATGGCCTCTTTCTTGGTCAGAATAAATGAATCTGACTCATCGCTCACCCAATCTTCTAAAGCAAAGGTTTGGAATTCCTTCGGACTATAACCAAGGACCTCTTTGATATTGTCACTCACCTGATATAACCTCAGGTCTTTATCCTGATAGTAGATAAACCCTCTGGACTGTTGCAAAAGCATGGTTTGCTGCCGTAATAACTGGTCCAGGTCCGTGGATTTTTTTTCCAATAAGTGATTGCTTTCACTCGTTATCTTAAAGAATCTTGACAGGAAAAACACGACCAGTAGCAACAATGCCAGGAGTGAGAGAAAAAGATGAAAATAGTTTCCAAAAACCCCCGAAACTACGGAGGATTTATTTTGTGTAAATACAAATGCAATTGGCTTCTCTAACTCCAGTCGAAATAAATTAAATGGATATTGAATCAGTAAAGACTCCTGCCCCTCTGACCGTCCGCTCTCCGACAGGGCACCTTCGTATTCGCCTCTCAAACCTCCCTCAATTTCTCTCACCAGGGCTTCTTGTAGCCCCTTTTCCAACAGTACGGGAGCTTGCAGGGAATCATCTATCAACTGGTAAAAGCCTCCATCCAAAAAAACCAATTTATTAGTATTGGGTCCTAGATAATAATTGACCAGCTGCCTGGAAAAGTATTTGCCCAAATTAAGTTTCACCAACAGCGTCACCGTTCCTTTATCGGATTTGACCCTAAAACAATAACGGCAATCCCGCTCTCCTATCGCGGTCGCTGTCTCTATTACGGTAAAATAATTGGCATCCGAGACCTGGTATATTTTTCTTAGGTCTCCCTTTTCAATAAACAGGGTATCTATCAGATTAATGTAATTATTTAACAAACGCCTGACCCTTGTTTCATCTACTGTGGATTTCAATGCGTTCGCTCCGGAAGGAAGCAATCTCTCCTGGTTGTTTGCATAAAAAATCAGGTCTTCATTCAGGTTATTGAACGTCCTCTGAACTTCATTAGCAGCCAGTTCTACTTGTTTGTTTAGAAACACTTTCCGGTTCTCTATCAGGTTTTTGGATAAAGAACGGTAAAAGAAAAAAGCCAAGGTCACCGTGAACAAAATGGCAACTGTGCTAAGCCACCAAAACCTTTTTGCCTCTCTCCGGTAACTTTCCGTCCTGTTTTTCTTCCTGTTAGTCATGGATATCCAATAAGTACCAGTCCATTAAATTCATTCGCTTGCAATAGGCTTCAAACAGCCTTCCTCCCAATTCAAAACTATGGTAGTTCTCTTTTTCCAACAAAAATTTGGAAGCCATTTGCCTTACCTCCTTGCTTTTGCTTTTATACAAATTAAAATTCTCCTTCCGGAAATTGTCTGATTGAATGGTTTGAATATAGGCGTGGTTTTTTAAGGGTGGCATACTTAATGCTTCGATCGCTTCTGCTTTCCCAGCAACGATGGTACCCTGGCTGTCTACGAGCATCAGTTTTTCATCTGACTTTTCCAGAAAGGCATTCATCAAATCAAAAAGTGTAATATCGAAACCCAGTACCCCTTTTAATTCATTTTCATGATAAACCGGATGAATCAGCGATAAAATCCACCCTCTTCCAACCGGATCGATGTAAACCTCCTCCACCCAAACTGCTTTCCGGTTCGGGTTTCGGGTTTCATCTGCCAGGTAATAAAAATTAAAAGCCGTTATATCTATTTCCGGATCAAGTGAATTTAATAGGTCATAGGGAGGGTATAACCGATTGAAATGGCTGGCCGCATTGAAATATACCTGGCAAACCATTTCCCGTTTCTCCAGGATTTCTATGAAAACACTATCCAATAACGTTGTGGTGTGAATTTCACGAACAGCGAGCGGTTTATTTTCGGCCAGGATCGAAACAAAAACCGTACTTTCTTCTCCAGATTCATTCTTATTATAAATAAAGCCCCTTTCATCAGAAATTAATTTGCTCCGGTCTCCAAGTGCAAGCAAACTATCTGCTTTTTCAAATAAAAACGATGAATAAGTAGCTAGGGCTGAAATGTCCGCCTCCAATGGAATTAAATCCGCTTCCACCTTTCGTATCACAGCATCCAGCAATTGAAAATGCTGTTGATGTGCCTGTTTAGGATCTGATTGGCAGGCGGAAGAAAACAATAAAATGGAAATTAGTATGAAAAATAAATATTTCATCTTTGAATATTTAAATATAAACAAAGTTAAAAATTTTTCATAGCTTTTTGAAGGGATCGATGCATTTCGTTAAACCTTTCCTTTACCTGTTCAAAGAATTCGCCTTCCAGCAACCGTTCCAATGATGCTTCCTCCAAGACATCCATTGCCGAAACTTTGAATGTCTGCTCCATGCCCCCGTCCTCAAATTTGATCAGGTATTTATTATTCCAGTCAAAAAGGGTAATTTTAATCCCCTCTTTATTCTTTTCATTGACTACCCTCATTCCGGCCTGATTACTTGTGTGGTGTAAGTGATTTCGGATTTTAGAGAAGAAGCGACCGAACAGTATTTATCTACTGCCAATTTGACTACTTTTTCAAATTCCATTTCGGTTGCATCCGGAGATGTTAAAATAAAATGCAACTGTATGGACTTATAAAAAGAGGGAGTGCCGTCGTTCCGCAAGCCCTCTGCCTCGATTTTAAAATCCTGCACTTGTCGTCGCTTCTTCTTCATCATCAATACCGAATCCACTGCCGAGCAGCCCGCCAGTCCGGATAACAGCAATTCCATGGGTGATTGGTGCTGTTTTTCCGCGCCAGCGTACATATCGATCTGAACTTTATTTCCGGTTGCGTTTACTGATTCATATTCGTGATCAGCAATCATGTGAAGGGTGATCTGTTTTTTATTCATTTCGATTTTCAAAATAACAAATTTTGGTTAATTGACCATAACTTACCAAGTTAGAGTAAGCAATACAAAGGTATAAAAAGCAAATCGAAATCTATATTGCCTAAATGAAAGGCTCACCAGGCAACAATAACGGTGCCTCCAATTTCATTGTTTCAAACAACTTGTAAATTAGGATCTAAGCCTTATTTTTACATCAGTTATTACTACCAACGACCCATTCTATTGGTTCCCGGCCCAAAAATCGCACCTGTCAGCGACAGACAGGCATGCTGCCAGTGGCGTAGAAAGGGATACCCCGGAAGCCCCGATTGCTATCGGGGTGGGGGTATGCAAAACCTCCCCAGTTGGGGATCGGGACGGGTTTAGTGCCTATTAAAAGCAAATTATAATTCTATGAAATTTTCATTATACCTGGGGAAATACAGCGGCATAAAAGTCTTCATTCATTGGACCTTCTCGCTGCTTTTATTGTGGATTGTCATTTCTAACGTTAGATCCGGTACCCCCTGGATAGATACGGGATGGACCATCATTTTTGTCCTTTTGATTTTTGTTTGCGTGATTTTGCATGAATTCGGACATGCACTTACCGCGCAGCGATATGGCATCCAGACAAAGGATATCATTCTCTTGCCCATTGGAGGATTGGCAAGACTGGAAAAACTTCCCGAAGATCCCAAGCAGGAACTAAAAGTAGCACTGGCCGGTCCTTTGGTGAATGTCGTGCTATTTTTATTCCTATCCGTAATGGTTTCCCTGACCGGTTTTGACCTGGATTTATTGGAGGAAGGCACCCTTAACGGCAAAAGTATCTGGCTTTTTCTGGCTTCAGCCAATCTTTTTTTAGCGTTGTTCAATTTAATACCGGCCTTTCCCATGGATGGAGGCCGGGTGTTACGGGCCTTGTTATCCACTGGAATGCCCAGAATAAAGGCCACTGAAATTGCGGGAGGAATCGGGCAGCTGATGGCAATTGCGTTTGTATTTTTCGGGTTGTTTAATAACCCGATCCTGGTACTCATCGGTATTTTTATTTTCCTGGGCGCGCAGGCAGAAGTAAACCAAACGAAACAATCTTCTTTTCTGGAAGGGTATCAGGTGGGAGATGTGTTGATGCGTACATTTCCCATTCTGGCATTTGACGCTCCGTTGCAAAAGGCTGTCGATAAGCTCTTGGAAGGTCAGGCAATCCATTTTGTGGTAGTCAAAGAAGACACCCCTATTGGCATTCTCAGCAGAGAGGGAATCGTACTTGGACTGCAGCAAGGGGATCCCCAAACCCCTGTGGAAAAGGTCGCCGATCAAAGTCCCCTAAAACTGGAAATTTCACTTCCCTTGCAGGAGGCCTTTAAGAAAATGGCAGCAGGAAATAAAAAAGTAGCACTGATCTATGAAGCAAATCATTTTTTAGGAATTTTAGACCAGGAAAATATTTCGGAATTTATAATGGTCAAAAATGCCCTGGCCCGGTGAATCCGGCTCCCGGTATTTCCTTTCGATTTCACCGCAGTGAATCCAATAAAAGGTTCTGCTTTCAAAGTTGGTCTGTAAAGAAATTAATGGGTAAATTTACATTCACGCCATTGACATCCACGATATGTATCATGTAATTGGCTTCTTTGTCCAATTTTCTGCTGGGTGTTGCCGAATTGGGATGTCTTTTCCCAGTGGCAGGGTGGCTTTATGAGTGAAACCTTTTGATTGAAATTGAACTATGAATACAGAATTGAATGCGGTAAGTCCTGATGAAGCGGTGCTACTGGTAAAAAGTCATCAGCGGGTATTTGTTCATGGCAGTGCGGCAACGCCGACTATTTTGCTACAAGCCCTCTCAAAACGAAAAGAGGAGTTGGAAAATGTGGAAATCGTGTCCATCACCACTCTGGGCGACATGCCTCTGGCCGATGAGTCCTGCAAAGGCAGCTTTTACATCAATTCGCTATTTGTTTCCGAAAATGTCCGAAAAGCAGTAAATAGTGAAAGAGGGGGTTATGTGCCCATTTTTCTAAGTGAAATAGGGAGGCTTTTCAGGAAAAACATCCTGCCAATAGATATTGCCATGATTCAGGTTTCCCCTCCCGACAGGCATGGATATTGTTCCCTGGGTACCTCTGTAGATGTGGCCCGTCCGGCAGTGGAAACGGCTACTTTTATCATTGCGCAAATCAATCAACAAATGCCCCGCACCATGGGAGATGGTCAGGTCCATGTTAGTAAATTTGACCGGATCATCGAAGTAGACGAGCCACTGCCACAGGTAGATTATTCCGCCAAACTGGACGCGGCCGATTACAAAATCGGTAAATTTGTCGCAGAGATGGTCGACGACGGCGCTACCCTTCAACTTGGAATCGGAGGTATCCCCGATGCGGTACTTCAATCGTTACATCACCACAAAGACCTGGGCGTCCATACGGAGATGTTTTCAGACGGGGTCATAGATCTGATGGACAAAGGTGTTATCACCAATAGGTTTAAGAAAAAACACCCCGGCAAAGTAGTATCCTCATTTGTGATCGGTACCAAAAAGGTGTATGATAGTATCCATGATAATCCAGCCTATTCCTTTCACGAAGCGGCCTATGTCAACGATACCGCCATTATACGCAAAAACCCAAAAGTAATTTCCATCAATTCATGCGTGGAAATAGACCTGACCGGTCAGGTTTGCGCCGATTCCATTGGTAGTTATCACTATTCCGGTGTCGGCGGTCAAATGGATTTTATGCGAGGTGCTGCCCTTTCCGAAGACGGGAAGCCAATCATGGCACTCCGGGCGGGTACCAAAAAAGGCAAATCCAAAATTGTACCATTCCTTAAAGAAGGAGCAGGAGTAGTAACCACCCGAGCCCATGTGCATTATGTGGTCACCGAATACGGGGCTGCCTATCTGTACGGAAAAAACCTTCGGCAGCGAGCCTATGAACTTAAAAAAATTGCCGCACCGGAACACCAGGAGGAATTGGACAGGGCCATTCACGAACGGTTTGGGGATTTTGTATACCCCTTCAGGTAAGGCGGTTGTAACCTGAGTTCGAGTTAAAACCCTGTTATATCCTCACTGCTCTTGTCGAAACTGATGCGCAGGCGAATTTAGATTTTCCTCCTTTTGAAATAGAGTATGAAACGGGTTCCAGTACCGGGGATGCTCGTTACATCCATTTTCCCACCATTCAATGCCAGAAACCGCTTCACCAGCAGCAGGCCAAGGCCGGTTCCCTTTTCGCCGCGGGTACCGACCTTGAAGGGAATCCGAACGTCTACGCCTCCATTTATCAAATCCTGGTGGGCTTCATCTATACCTACCCCTGAATCTTTGATATGGATGCCAATATTTTGATCGGTAACGGTATAGAAGATCTCAATTTTCCCGTATTCGGGAGTAAATTTGATGGCATTCCCCAATAAATTCTGGATGATGATTTTAAAATGATTTTTTGCCAGCGACATGCTATCCCTCATTTCTTGATTGATGGCAATGCATTCTTCCAATAGTTGCAGGGCTTTGGGGTATTCCTTGTCCACCATTTGGATCAATGCCCTTCCATTGATCGCGTATACGATTTCCTTTTTGGAATCTGCCCTTTCTCCAAATTCTTTGGCCAAGGCAAAATGACGCAGTGCCCGATCATAATTTCCCGAGATATAGTGGAGCGTGGCCTCCCGATTGTTTAACCTGGCCATCGGTAGTGGCTCCTGATTACCCGCTAACAACTCTCTCGCCTTTTGGGTCAAAGAAAAGGCCTTGTCCGTATTATCATACTGCAACGAACTGGCCTGTTGCAGCAAAGAGTCCAACGAATCTGAATAAGAGCTGCCGTAGGACCAGCCTGGCAAAAAAATAACCCATCCCAGAAACAATAAACCCATCGTAAAACGCATACGTTGCCTCATTCCAAATACTATACTTCAATTTAAAAAACAATCAAAAATAGCTAAAAATCAAATTCAAACAATTAAAATTTCAAATTTTTTATTTTATCAAAATAAATACATTTTAAAACCGAAAAATTGCATTTAAAATAGGTCCTTTAAAACGCTTTGGGCCGCATGAAATCCGCACATACCGTGAACCCCACCACCGGGGGGAGTAGAGGAGGAACATAGGTAGATCCCTTTTGCCGAGCTGCGATACGGAGATATCCTAAGTGCCGGCCTCGAAAATAATTGGTAAATATCTTGTACACCGGAATTGATATCCCCACCGATGTAATTGGGATTATACGCTTCGTAATCCCGGGCATTTAAGACCGATTTTGCCAGTATTAACTTACGAAAACCGGGAGCAGCTTCCTCAATCTGACGGATTACCATTTCGCTGATATCCTTATCGCTTCCGGGAGGTACATGGCAATAGGCCCACAAGGTGTGTTTCCCCGCCGGTGCCCGGCTGGCATCTACCAGTGATTGCTGCGCCACCAGTACGTAGGGATTTTTCGGATAGGAACCTTTCCAAACGGCCGCTTCCGAACGGGCTATTTCGGAAAAAGTGCCTCCCAGATGTACCGTACCAGCCTCTCTTGCCGCTTTTGAACGCCATGGAACCGGCCCATCCAATGCAAAATCAACTTTGAAGACCCCCATTCCATACCGAAATCGGTTCAGCTGCCATTTATAAAAACGGGAAAAGGATTTTCCGGCAATTTGCACAAAATGCCGGGGACTGGTATCAAATAATACCGCCTTTGATTTTGGTAGCTCCTGCAGATCGGTCACCATCCAACCCGCTTTAAAGGTTCCTCCTTTGTCTAAAAAATAAGCCAGCAAGGCACCCGCCAGTGCTTGCGAGCCACCCCGGACCACCGGCCAACCGCCTACATGCCCGGCAGCCATCAGCACCAAAGCAATGGCCGAGGTGGCCCAGTTACTCAAGGGCTGAATGCCATGCGCAGCCATCCCTGCAAACAGGGCACGCATTCTCTCCGTCTTAAACGACTTGGTCATCCAGGTCGCCGGCTGAAGGGCCTTTAAACCAAACCCAGCCAGATCTAACGGTTTACCCGGAATTTGCAAGGGCCCCAGAAAATCTGCTGTCAACGATTCCCAATTGCGAACGATGGGTTCCATTAATGCCAGGTAGCGATCCCCATCTTCTTCAAGCCCTTCGGCGGTTTGCGCAAGGGAACGATGCAAACAAACCGAAGTTCCGTCCGATAATGGATGTGCCGCCAGGACCTGTGGATGAAGTAGGCGAAGTCCATACTCCTCCAGGGGAAGGCTCTTAAAAAAAGGGGCGGACGCGGCAAGTGGGTGAATGGCAGAACAGATATCGTGCTTGTACCCGGGAAGCGTAAGCTCATGGGTGCGCATTCCTCCACCCACCTGCTCTTTTCCTTCGATCAGCAATACGCTTAAGCCCCGTTCAATCAAGGTAATGGCTGCCGCTAGACCATTGGGGCCGGACCCCACTACTACCGCATCATAGCTATCACCTGCCATCAGGCTCCTTTCTGTTCCAATCGCTGATTCCCATAAGTAGTCGCCAATTCTTCCAGTGCCGCCACCAGGCGATCCAAATCAGAGATTCGGGTGTAAACATGCGGGGAGACCCGGACACATTGAATGTTTTCATAACTGACGGGGGTTGTATGTATTTTATATTTTCCCAGAAGCTGTTGCTCCAATTTTCCCGGTGAAAGCCCATCCACCGAAACGCCGGCAATCGCACAACTATAAGCAGGCAGTAAGGAAGTATGAATATGCACACCAGGAATCCCCATTACCTTTTCTGCCCAGTAATTCTTTAGGTACCGCACCCGCTCTTCTTTGCGTTTGGCCCCTATGCCATTGTGAAAGTTAAGCGCCTCTCCGATTCCCTGCTCCAGTGGAAAGCTTCTTGTCCCCAGCGATTCAAACTTTCTGATATCCTCACTTTTCGGGTTACCGTTACAGAGTAAGGGCCACACTTTTGATATCTTTTCTTTGCTCACCCACATCATACCGGTACCAATAGGGGCAGACAGGTACTTGTGAAGGCTGGTTCCAAAATAGTCTGCTTCCAGGTCCGGGATATTGAAATCCAATAGGCCAAACGAATGGGCGCCATCTACAATCACTTCCAGGCCATTAGCATGCGCCATCTGGCAGATCTTTTTGACAGGCATGATCTGGCCTACCCAGTTGATGACATGTGTTACGTGAATCATTTTGGTTTTTGAGGTAATGGCTTCCCGGTAAGCGTTGACAATCCTATCATCGTCTTCAATCGGAAAATCAAAGGAAAGCTGCTTATAAACGATCCCTTCCCGCTCCGCTCTCTGTTTCCAGGCATGCATCATATTGGGATAATCCTGTTTGCATCCGATCACTTCATCTCCTTTTTGCAGATCCAACCCGTAAATAATGGTATTTAAGGCTTCAGTTGCATTTCGATTGATCGCCAGCTCTTCCGGATCACAGCCTCCCAATTGCGCAAGCTTGTGACGCAACGGCTCCCGCCCCTGATCCAATATCCGCCACATATAATAGGAAGGTGCCTGGTTGGACATTTGGCTGTAACGCGCTACCGCCTCTACAACCAGCTGGGGACTGGGAGAAACGCCCCCATTATTGAGATTCAATACCGGGGAGGAACTGGACGGATACCCCTGCTGGATGGTAGTCCAAAAATCCTCGTTCGCGGCCATTTTTTGGGGAGAGAGGCCTGCGAACTGCCTGTTTTTTGCCGCAATATCGGCAGCATGTAGCTGCTCAAAGAGGCTATTGGAAGAAAAAGCTCCTGCCAGTACGGCCGCTTTTTTAAAAAAGCTCCTTCTGTTTGTAGTTGATTTCATTGAGATAAGATTTAGTTAGTGGTCATAAATTTCAGTCCAGGCATTCCGACAGGTGCTCATTTCTCCCGAGACAAATGATACTGAAGGCAGCCAAGAATGCAAAATAATCAAAATATTTTTTGTTTCATACGTCTCTTTCCATAAGTGGGAGGCGGCTTCCCGAAAAAGAATTAGGGAACAAAGGGTTTTTTGAGGTAGGGAAGCAGCAGGTTGTAATCAGACTAATCTGGCGGGCAAAGGTGGCTATCCCTCTCTCGGTTAGTTACTAAGAGGTTCTTTAGTGAGCCATTGCAAATGGCTTATAATAGATGACGACTTTAAAGGAGGTTAGGAATAATAGGGTGTAGCGGATTCTACACTTAGTCGGAGTGTTTGCTTCAAGCCCTAGTCAAAAAAATAATTTGTATTCATCTTTATTTTATGGGAATTTTGCATCTAATCTAATACGAGAGCAATGAGAGACATAAAATTGGTAGAAGTACGATCCGAACTGGCAGCCGGGACAAGGGGAGCAAGCATGGGGATAGATGCGCTGAAAGTAGCCAGCCTGGTCAAGCCTTCCGATTTTTTTACCCGATTTGATCCCATCAACGTAGAAGATGCGAACGATTACCTTTGGAGAGGAAACCAACACCCTTATGCCAACTATATTGACGGCGTATATGAGGTACTTCAGAATGTGTACACCACTGTAAAAACCCTTCGCAGTGCTAGAAAATTTCCCATCATCCTTGCCGGAGACCACTCCACCGCCGCAGGGACCATCATGGGAATCAAGGCCGCCCACCCGGAAAAAAGACTGGGGGTGATTTGGATTGATGCCCATGCCGACTTGCACACGCCCTTCACCACGCCCTCCGGAAACATGCACGGCATGCCCTTGGCCATGTGCCTGGGGATAGATAACCTGGATCAGAAAATAAACGAGCCCTTGCCGGGGACCATCGCCTATTGGGAAAAGATAAAGAAAATAGGAGGACCCAGTCCTAAAATTCGCCCGGAAGACCTTGTCTTTATCGGGGTAAGGGACACGGAAGAAGCAGAAAATTATTTGATCAGCCATCACAAAATTCCCTCCATCTCCATTAGTGATTTACGAATCGCCGGTATCCCTAAAACAGCCGAGAAAACACTTGCTTCATTAAAAGACTGCGAACAAATTTACATTTCTTTCGATGTGGACAGCCTGGACACCTCCCTGTCAAAAGGCACCGGAACGCCTGTTCCCAATGGCTTAACCCTGGAAGAAGCCATCCGGTTAAACGAAGCCCTTATCAGAGATAAACGGGTTTGCGCCTGGGAGATTGTGGAGGTAAATCCTACCCTTGACACTGAAAATGCCATGGCTAAAAATGCGTTTGATGTGCTGGAATCCACTACCCACTCTCTGGTCTCTCATTTTTAGTTCTCCCGATGCGATTTACCGCAAGGGTTGCCGTTCAAAAAGGGATGCAAAGGCAAGCACATTGGGATACATTTTTTCTGCTGCCAGTACCTGCCGGGCTGTAAAAAAACGGATCGCTACGCATTCCGGGGAGGGAACGAAATCCAGGTGAGCCAATTTGGTTTCGTATACCACATTGGCAATAAAAACCTCCTTATGGTTCTTGACGGTAAAAAAATAGGCGGGTTTGTCAGCGACAAAGGTGGTTTTCAGCTTCATCTCTTCCCAAATTTCCCGATCTATTCCTTGCCGGGGACGCTCTCCAAAATCCAGGCCGCCACCAGGCAATTCCCACCAGCCATTGTCCTCCTGCACCAGCAGAAAACGATGGCAATCATCCAGCACCAGGGCCTTCACGCTCACCCGGTAAAAATTCTCTGGAACAGTTGGTATCTCCACGCTGCCTCTAATTTTTTTCTTGATTGAGCCAGGCCACTTTTTGGCTGGGGGTATGCTCCTGACCGAGTATGTCCCGGTAAAGATCCGGCCTTCTGGCCTTTTTGTACCGAAACCCACCTGCCTGCTGTAGCTTTTCGGCATGAATGCTGGCCAGGCAGAAGTCATCATCCAGCTTACGGCATTCGGCAATGACATCCCCGAAAGGATCCAGGATCATGGAACAGCCGTTTTTCAACTGGTCATCATCCATCCCTATGGGGTTGGAAAACACCGCATAAATGGCATTATCGTAGGCCCTGGCGGGCAGCCATTTCATCAACCATTGACGCCCCTTCATACCGTCAAATTCTAATCTGAGTGAGGTAGGGTCTTTGTGGCGATTATGCCACAAAGCAGGATCTACAAATCCTGCCCCCGGTCGGGAGGAAGGTGTACACATGGTGACATGAGGCATGAAAATCACCTCTGCCCCCAATAGACTGGTCGCCCGAACATTTTCCAAGATGTTATTGTCGTAACATATCAATATCCCACATTTCCATCCGTGTAAATCAAACACACAATAAGCAGATCCTGGGGTAAGGTGAGGATTGATAAAGGGATGAAGCTTATGGTGTCTGGCCTGGAGTCCCTCCGCATCCACGCAGACATAGCATTTAAAGATGCGATCCTTCGCATCTTTTTCGAACAGGCCCGCCAAAATGGTGATCCCATATCTTGCAGCGATTTTTCTGAGCCTTTCCGTGCTCGGACCATCCGGGACAAACTCAGCCAGCTCAAGCAATTGTTCTTTGTTTAATTTCCGGGCAAAGGTATATCCCGTAATGGAACATTCATGAAAAGCAACCACCTGAGCACCGGCTGCTGCTGCCTTTTCACATAACGATTCGATGGTATCCAGGTTTTTGGTTTTATCACCACTCGCATGTTCGAATTGAACCGATGCTATTTTTAAATCTTGTTTTTTGTCCATGTAAGTACTATAA
>JAWLFL010000087.1:0-16057 GCA_041685605.1 Cyclobacterium sp.
TAAATTTCTAAATAATTATAATAATAAACTATAATTTCTAGTTTAAATTCAATTACATAATTTTCTTGATTTCATTAAATTAAAAAAAGAAATAAAATATTGTAAGTGTGGAATATGGGTTTTAATATTGCATTATAAATAGATGTTATAAAGTGATAAAACCCTTCACCGGGAGAAAAATATGTTTGTTTTAGTCAGCCTCGTCGTCCTAATTGTCATTATCATTTAGTAAGTGATGAAGCGCTGATCTATTACCGATAGAAAGAATCAATAAAGTGCTTCATTTGAGTGAAGCACTTTTTTTTATAAGCCAGTCCTTAAAAAAACCGATACAAAATAATGAGTAATTCGAAGAAACACAGTTGGGAGGTAAGTGATAACCAGGAAAATCCTGCTTCCATGGCCATGTTGTACGCCACCGGTCTTTCAGATGAAAAGATGAAACAACCGTTTGTGGGCGTGGCAAGTTGTGGTTATGAAAGTAACCCTTGTAACATGCATCTCAATGATTTTGCGAGGGCCATTAAGGCCTCAGCCGTGGAATCGAAACTCACAGGCATGGTTTTCAACACCATTGGAATCAGTGATGGCATCTCCATGGGAACGGCCGGTATGCGGTATAGCCTGCCATCCAGAGAGATCATTGCCGATTCCATTGAGTCATTTATTTTAGGTCATTCGTTTGATGGGATCGTTGCGGTAGCAGGATGTGACAAAAACATGCCTGGAGCCATCATGGGCATGCTGCGGGTCAATCGCCCCAGCATCATGGTCTATGGAGGAACAATCCGATCCGGGAAGTATAAAGGAGAAAAGCTAAACATCGTCTCTGCCTTTGAAGCCTATGGAAAGCGCCTCAAAAATGAGATAAACGATGAGGATTATATGGGGGTAATAAAAAACGCCTGTCCGGGTGCGGGTGCTTGTGGTGGCATGTACACTGCAAATACCATGTCATCAGCCATTGAGGCCATGGGATTGTCGCTTCCTTACAGTGCTTCCAATCCCGCCAATTCCAAGGAAAAGGCGGCAGAATGTGAAGCAGCTGGGGAGTTTATCGCTAATTTATTGGCCATGGACCTGAAGCCAAAGGATATCCTGACCCGAAAGAGTCTGGAGAATGCTGTCAGAGTAGTGGTAGCATTAGCCGGGAGTACCAATGCGGTGTTGCACTTATTGGCGATTGCAAAAACTGCCAATATTGACTTCGGTTTGGAGGACTTCAAAAAGATTAATGCCACCACACCGGTATTGGGCGATTTCAAACCCAGCGGAAAATTCCTGATGGAGGACTTGCATGACCAGGGTGGGTTGCCTGCCTTTATGAAGTATTTGTTGGATAACGGCTTGCTTCATGGAGATTGTATGACGGTAACCGGTAAGACGCTGGCTGAAAACCTGGCCGACGTGACTCCGGTGAAGGCTGCAAAAGGCAATGTCATCCACCCGCTGGAAGATCCCATCAAAGCAACAGGTCACCTGTGTATTTTGAATGGTAACCTGGCACCAGATGGTGCGGTTGCTAAGATTTCGGGGAAAGAAGGGGTGTCCTTTACCGGTCCGGCGAAGGTATACAACTCCGAGCAGGAGGCCAATGAGGCGATGAAAAACCAGGAAGTTCAAAAGGGAGATGTGGTGGTAATCCGGTATGTAGGGCCTAAAGGAGGACCCGGTATGCCGGAAATGCTGAAACCGACCTCCATTATCATTGGATCCGGTTTGGGATCCGATGTGGCCCTGATCACTGATGGTCGCTTCTCAGGAGGTACCCACGGCTTTGTGGTAGGCCATGTAACGCCTGAGGCGTATTCAGGAGGACCGATTGGGCTGTTGCAAAACGGGGATGTGGTCACCATCAATGCCGAGACCCTGGAAATCAGCTGCAATGTGTCAGATGAGATCTTTGCAGAGCGAAAAAAATCCTGGGTAAACAAAGATTTAAGCCATTTAATTGGAACGCTAAAAAAATATTCTCAGTTAGTTTCTACGGCATCCGAAGGATGCGTGACCGATAAAAGTTAACGATTATGAATGATTCACAAATAAGAGGGGCCGAAATTGTCATCAAGTCATTGGTGGCTGAAAATGCCAGGTATATTTTTGGCTACCCAGGAGGTGCTATCATGCCCGTTTACGATGCCCTCTACGACTACATGGATCAAATACAGCATATCCTTACCCGGCACGAGCAGGGTGCTATCCACGCAGCCCAGGGTTATGCGCGGGTTTCCGGCCAGGTTGGTGTATGCATGGCTACTTCCGGTCCAGGGGCTACCAACTTGATAACAGGGATTGCGGATGCGCTGATAGACAGTACTCCCTTGGTCTGTATCACGGGGCAGGTGGTCTCTCCGCTTTTGGGTACAGATGCCTTTCAGGAAACGGATGTGGTGGGTATTTCCATGCCCGGTACCAAGTGGAACGTCCAGGTCAGAAAAGTGGAGGACATCGCTCCGGCCATTGCCAAGGGTTTTCATATCGCCAGATCGGGCCGGCCGGGACCGGTCTTAATAGATATTACCAAAGATGCGCAAATTGCACTTGGGGAATTCAATTACGTTCCTTGTCTGAATATCCGCTCTTACCGGCCTTATCCAAAAGTAGAGGATCATATCATCGAAAAAGCAGCCGCCCTGATTGACCGGGCCGAAAGACCTTATGTGCTCTTTGGACAGGGCGTTGTTTTGGGAAAAGCAGAAAAAGCCTTGCATGCCTTTTTGGACAAAACCGGCATACCGGCAGCCTGTACCTTACTGGGAACAGGGGCACTACCGGAGAGCCACCCTAACTTTGTCGGAAAGCTGGGAATGCATGGCAACTACGGCCCCAATTTGCTTACCAATCAGTGCGATGTGCTTATTGCCATCGGGATGCGCTTTGACGACCGGGTAACCGGGGATGTAAAGCGCTATGCCAAGCAGGCAAAAGTAATCCACCTGGAACTGGATCCGGCCGAAATAGATAAAAATGTAAAATGCGAGCTAGCAGTTTTGGGAGATTGCAAGGTTAGTTTGGAAAAGCTTACCGAAAAGGTAGCGAAGGGCAACCATCCTGAGTGGATCATGAAATTCAGAGAGCTCGAAGCCGAGGAAAAGCGCGTAGTAGTCGGAAACGACCTTTCGCCGACCAAAGTAGGTTTGACCATGGGGGAAGTAATCCGGCACATCAACGAATTCAAGGCAGATGATGCCATATTGGTAACCGATGTAGGGCAACACCAAATGGTCGCCTGGAGGTACTTTGAATACAAAACCACCCGTACTCAGGTCACTTCCGGAGGGTTGGGAACCATGGGTTTTGCCCTTCCGGCGGCTTTGGGTGCTCAGCTACACGACTACAACCGGCAGGTTATCTGTGTAGTAGGTGATGGCGGCATCCAAATGACCATTCAGGAATTGGGGACCATCATGCAGACCAAGGCACCGGTAAAAGTGGTGTTGTTGAATAATAATTTCCTGGGAATGGTAAGGCAATGGCAGCAATTGTTCTTTGATAAGCGTTATTCCTTTACCGAGTTAGACAACCCGGATTTTATTAAAATTGCGGAAGCGTACAATTTCAAGGTCCAGAAAGTAGACGAGCGAACAGATCTGCGGCAAGCCATTGCCGAGATGTTTGTCCACGAAGGACCTTATTTTCTCGAAGTGGTCGTAGAAAAAGAAGACAACGTGTTTCCGATGATTGCCACGGGAAGTTCAGTAGAAGAAGTAAGACTTAGTTGATTCAAATGAATAAGAGATATACAATTTCTGTCTTTACAGAAAATTTCATTGGGATACTCAGCCGGATTACGCTGATATTTACCCGAAGAGGCATCAATATTGATGGGTTTACGGCATCGGAAAGCCGGGAGGAAGGTATCTACCGGATTAGCGTCGTGGTGACCACGAGCGAGGAACAGATCATACAGCTATCCAAGCAGATAGAGAAAATCATTGATGTGATCAAAGCCTTCTATTACCTGGATGATGAAATGGTGTTTCAGGAGATCGCCCTGTATAAAATCCCCATTGACTCTATAGATTCCGGGCTGGAAAAAGTAATCCGTCAACACAATGCCCGGATCATTTCTGCGGAGAAAGATTTTGTAGTCATCGAGATGACGGGACATAAAGAAGAGACCCAGGAGCTGTTGGAAGTTTTGAAGGATTTTAATGTCTTGGAATTTGTACGTTCAGGGAGAGTAGCGGTGGCCAAACCTATGGAAACGATTGATAAATATTTGTAACCTATTTACATTAAATTTTAATAAATAATTATGGAACTGAAGTTCGGTACAGTTGAAGAAAATGTCGTAACAAGGGAAGAATTTCCACTTGAAAAAGCCAAAGAAGTACTAAAAGATGAAGTAATAGCCGTGCTTGGGTACGGAGTACAGGGTCCGGGACAGGCTCTTAACCTCAAAGATAATGGCTTCAATGTCATCGTCGGACAGCGAAAGGGTTCCAAAACCTGGGATAAGGCTATTGCAGATGGCTGGGTTCCCGGAGAAACCCTTTTTGAGTTGGAAGAGGCCTGCGAAAGAGGTACCATCCTTCAGTTTTTGCTTTCCGATGCCGGTCAGATTGCCCTATGGCCGACCGTGAATAAACACCTAACACCTGGTAAAGCCTTGTATTTCTCCCATGGTTTCGGGATCACGTATAAGGATCAGACAGGAATCATCCCATCAAAAGATGTAGATGTAATCTTAGTGGCCCCCAAAGGATCAGGAACTTCCTTGAGGAGAATGTTTGTTGAAGGACGAGGCTTGAATTCGTCGTTTGCCATCTATCAGGATGCTACTGGAAAAGCCAGAGACAGGGTTGTGGCCCTGGGAATTGGAGTAGGTTCCGGGTATTTGTTCGAAACGGATTTTTATAAGGAAGTGACTTCCGATCTTACGGGAGAAAGAGGAACTTTGATGGGTGCCATTCAGGGACTCTTTGCTGCCCAATACGAGGTTTTGAGAGCCAATGGCCATTCTCCTTCGGAAGCGTTTAATGAGACTGTTGAAGAATTGACCCAAAGTTTGATGCCGTTGGTAGCTGAAAATGGAATGGATTGGATGTATGCCAATTGCTCTACTACTGCCCAGCGTGGAGCCCTTGATTGGTGGAAGCCCTTCAGAGATGCGACCAAGCCTGTTTTCGAAGAGTTATACAATAGTGTGAAAACCGGAAAGGAAGCTGCTAAATCTATTGAATCGAATAGCAAGTCTGATTACCGGGTGAAACTGGAGGAAGAGTTGAAAGAACTGCGAGAATCCGAAATGTGGCAGGCAGGATCTACTGTCCGTAAATTAAGACCAGAAAATAGTTAATCAATTTTATGTCAGAAAAGCTTTGGATATTTGATACCACCCTTCGGGATGGTGAACAGGTACCGGGATGTCAGCTCGATACCAGGGAAAAGATTGTGGTAGCCAAGGCTTTGGAGGCATTGGGAGTTGATGTCCTCGAGGCTGGATTTCCAGTATCCAGCCCCGGGGATTTCAATTCTGTTGTAGAAATATCCAAGGCAGTAGAGCACCCGATTATCTGTGCCTTATCCAGGGCCGTGGAGAAAGATATTGAAGTGGCTGCGGAGGCGTTGCGTTTTGCCAATAGAAGCAGGATTCATACCGGCATTGGTGTGTCGGGGTATCATATTCAGCATAAGTTGAGAAGTACTCCGGAAGCTGTTTTGGAAAAAGCCGTTCGGGCGGTAAAGTTTGCCCGGAACCTGGTGGAGGAAGTGGAGTTTTATGCAGAAGATGCGGGACGGGCATCACCGGAATTTCTGGTGCAGGTTTTGGAGGCTGTGATCAAGGCGGGTGCCCGGGTGGTGAACATTCCGGATACTACCGGTTATTGCCTGCCTGAGCAGTATGGAGAAATCATCCGTCACCTCAAAGAAAATGTTTCCAATATCGATCAGGCCATCATTGCCACCCATTGTCACAACGACCTGGGGCTGGCTACCGCCAATAGCCTGGCAGGTGTTATGAATGGGGCCAGACAAGTGGAAGTGACCATGAATGGTATTGGAGAGCGAGCGGGGAATACCTCCCTGGAAGAGATTGTGATGGCGATCAAAAGCCATAAGGAGATACCTGTGTACACCGATATCAATACCAAAAAGATTTACGAAACCAGCAGGATTATCTCCAAGTTGATGAACATGCCCATTCAGCCAAATAAAGCGATTGTGGGCAGGAATGCTTTTGCTCACTCCAGCGGCATCCATCAGGACGGTGTATTAAAAAACAGGGAGAATTATGAAATAATTGATCCCAAAGAGGTGGGGGTAGAGGAGTCTTCCATCGTGCTTACCGCCCGGAGTGGCAGGGCCGCGCTAAAACACCACCTAAAATTGCTTGGGTATGAGTTCGAAAAAGAAAAGCTGGACGAAATCTACGAAGACTTTTTGGTACTTGCGGATTCTAAACGAGACATAGGAAGGAAAGATTTACTTTCTTTATTAGGGGAGCACCTGGAGCATTCTCCTTTTATTGCGCTCGAAGAAATTTCCTATCAGGGAAAAGAAGGGGAAGAAGCGTATGCTGAAGTTGCCTTGAATATTGGGGAGGAAGTAAAGAAGGGGTCTTCCATCGGTAATGGACCTGTGGATGCGGTGATTAAGTCCATCAAGCAGTTGATACCGCATGAAGTAATCCTGGATGAATTTCTGATTCAGGCCATGACTAAGGGCAGCGACGATACATGCAAGGTACACATGCGCCTGATGCATGAAGGGAAGCCTTACCACGGATTTGGTTCCGAAACAGACATTGTCCTGGCCTCCGCGAAAGCCTTTTTAGATGCGTTAAATAAATTACCGGTCAAGGCAACTTGACAAAAACATACTATAGATGGAGAAGAAAACATTATTTGATAAGATTTGGGACGCTCACGTGATCAAATCTATCCCAAATGGTCCGGACGTTTTTTTCATTGATAAGCATTTTATCCATGAAGTGACCAGCCCGGTAGCATTTCTTAACCTCGAGAAACGAGGCAACAAAGTCATGTTTCCAGAAAGAACGGTAGCCACCCCCGATCACAATGTGCCTACCATCGATCAGGACAAGACGATTAAAGATCAGCTTTCCAGGATGCAGGTAGAAAAGCTCCGGCAGAATTGCGCCAAACATGGCATTGAGCTGCACGATTTGGGAACAGATCATCATGGGATCGTTCATGTAATCGGGCCGGAATTAGGAATCACGCAACCCGGAATGACCATTGTATGTGGAGATAGCCATACCTCTACCCATGGAGCCTTTGGAACCATAGCATTTGGGATTGGTACCTCTGAAGTAGAGATGGTTTTCGCTACCCAGTGCATCATGCAGGCCAAGGCTAAGAAGATGCGCATTACCGTAGATGGTGAGTTAGGTCCGGGTGTTTCCTCCAAGGATATAATCTTATACATCATTTCTCAGATTTCTGCGAGCGGAGGTACCGGTTACTTCATCGAATACGCTGGAAGTGCCATCCGTTCCTTGAGTATGGAGGCGAGGATGACCATTTGCAATATGAGCATTGAAATGGGCGCACGGGGAGGATTGATCGCCCCGGATGAAATCACCTTTAATTACCTCAAAGGAAAGGATTTTGCGCCTAAAGGAGCAGCCTGGGATGAGGCAGTGGCACATTGGAAAACCCTTAAAACAGATGAGGGGGCCACATTTGATCTGGAATATCACTATAACGCAGTGGATATTGAACCCATGATTACGTATGGAACCAATCCAGGTATGGGGGTAAAGGTAAAGGACCATATCCCTACCACAGAGGGCATGAAAGAGAACGTAAAGAAATCCTATATCAAATCACTGGATTACATGGGATTCAAGCCCGGTGAGCCAATGAAGGGTAAAAAGATTGATTATGTATTTGTTGGGAGCTGTACAAATGGCCGAATAGAAGACCTACGGACCGTAGCCAATTTCGTGAAAGGCAAAAAGAAAGCGGACAACATTACTGCCTGGATCGTACCGGGTTCCAGAGAGGTAGAAAAGCAAGCCATCGCTGAGGGATTGGTTCAAATTCTGGAAGAAGCGGGCTTTAAATTAAGGCAGCCGGGTTGTTCGGCCTGTCTGGCCATGAACGATGATAAGATTCCATCGGGTAAGTATGCCGTATCCACCTCTAACCGAAATTTTGAAGGCAGGCAGGGACCGGGGAGCCGAACACTTTTGGCTTCTCCCCTAACAGTCGCGGCGGTAGCAATAACGGGGGAGATAACGGATCCGAGGGATTTGATTGAGGAATTAGCTTTAGAAAAATAAGACCATGGCATACGATAAATTTGATATATTGACCAGCAGGGTGGTACCCCTTTCGTCCGAAAATGTAGACACGGATCAGATAATTCCAGCCCGGTTTTTAAAAGCAACGGAACGGAAAGGTTTTGGAGATAATTTATTCAGGGATTGGAGATACGATAGCGAAGGTTATCCAAAGCCGGATTTTGTATTAAACGATCCTACTTATGAGGGAAAAATCCTTTTGGCGGGTAAAAACTTCGGCTCGGGCTCCAGTAGGGAACATGCCGTTTGGGCGATTTACGATTACGGATTTCGATGCGTGGTATCCAGCTTTTTTGCGGATATCTTTAAAAACAATTGCCTGAACATTGGGGTATTACCTGTAACCGTGTCCCCGGAATTTGCGGATGAATTATTTGAAGCCGTGGAGGCGGATCCTGCTACAAAGGTAGAAGTGGATATCAACAAACAAACCATTACCCTGCTATTAACGGGTAGATCAGAGAGTTTTGATATTAATTCGTACAAGAAGCAAAACATGAAAAACGGGTTTGATGATATTGATTATCTCTTAAATCTGGATGATGAAATACGGGCCTTTGAGGCCAATAGGTAATGCACGTGTGTTCAGTGGTGAAGCACCGAAGGACTGATTAATGGATAGGGAATGAGTAGAGAAACGAAAATAGAAATCATGGACACCACCCTCAGGGATGGTGAGCAAACCTCAGGTGTATCTTTCCTTCCTTCGGAAAAGTTACAGATTGCTAAACTTTTGTTGGAGGAGTTGCGGGTAGATCGGATAGAAGTGGCATCTGCGAGGGTTTCGCAAGGAGAGCTGGAAGGCGTTAAAAAGATCACCCATTGGGCTTTTGAGAAAGGTTTTTTGGACAAAGTGGAGGTTCTGGGCTTCGTCGATACGCCAAAATCTGTGGATTGGATCGTAGATGCCGGGGCTAAAGTCATGAATCTGCTCACCAAAGGCTCGCTCAACCACCTAACCCATCAACTGAAGAAATCGCCGGAAGCTCATTTTGAAGAAATAGCTAAAGCTATCCGCTATGCCCAGGAAAATGGTGTAGAAGTGAACGTCTACCTGGAGGATTGGAGCAATGGAATGAGGAATTCCAGAGAGTACGCCCTGTCCATGATCCGGTTTCTATCGAATTTACCGGTTAAGCGCATCATGCTTCCGGATACCCTGGGACTTTTATGCCCGGAAGAAGTGCAGGTGTTTATGGATGCAATCTGCCGGGAATTTCCCGAAGTTCATTTTGATTTCCATGCCCACAATGATTATGACCTGTCCGTCGCCAATGTGCTGACCGCTGTTAAGGCGGGTGCGCTCGGATTGCATACTACCGTGAACGGATTGGGAGAGCGGGCAGGAAATGCCCCCTTGGAATCAGTAGTGGCGGTCATTCAGGATTTTACCGACTTTGAATTAAATATCCAGGAAAATAAAATTTACCGGATCAGTAAATTGATTGAGCAATTTGCCGGATTGCGAATTCCAGCCAATAAACCAGTGGTTGGAGAAAACGTTTTCACTCAAACGGCGGGTGTTCACGCAGATGGGGATAATAAGAAGAATCTCTATTTCAGTGATCTGTTGCCGGAGCGTTTTGGAAGAACGAGGAAATATGCCTTGGGAAAAACTTCGGGCAAGGCCAATATATTGAAAAATCTGGTGGAATTGGGGATATCTCTGGAACCGGATGAATTGGCAAAAGTAACTCAAAAAATCATCGAGCTAGGTGATAAAAAGGAAAGGGTAACCACAGAAGATTTGCCCTATATCATTTCCGATGTCTTGCAAAACAATTCTATTCATAAGGATATTGTGATCGATGGGTACCACATGGTGCATTCAAAAGGGTTAAAACCGTCGGTCCAGTTGCGGGTGAAGATTTTCCATGAATTTTATGAGCAGAATGCTTCCGGCGATGGTCAATACGACTCCTTTATGAAAGCCCTGAAGAAGATTTACAAATCCCTGGATAAAGAACTACCAAAACTTACTGATTTTCAAATCAGCATCCCGCCGGGAGGAAAAACAGATGCTTTTGTGGAATGCGTGGTCACCTGGGACCTTTCGGGAAGGATCTTTAAAACCAAGGGACTGGACAGTGATCAAACGATTGCGGCCATGAAGGCCACTGAAAAAATGTTAAATATCATCGAACAAATTAAAAACAATAAAAAAACAGAAAAAAAGAATCCATATGGAAATGAATATAGCCCTATTGCCTGGTGATGGTATCGGCCCAGAAGTCATTGCGCAGGCAGTAAAAGTGGTTCATGCAGTCGGGAAAAAATTTGGACATGAGATTTCCTTTAAGGAGGCCATTACCGGTGCTGCAGCCATAGACGCAGTCGGTCACCCGTACCCTGAGGAAACGCACCAGGTATGTGTGCAATCCGATGCCGTACTTTTTGGAGCCATAGGTGATCCCCGCTTTGATAATGATCCCAGCGCAAAGGTTCGCCCGGAGCAAGGCCTGCTGGAAATGCGAAAAAGGCTAGGGCTTTTTTCCAACGTTCGCCCTACGTTTACCTTTCCTTCTCTGGTACATAAATCTCCCCTTAAGCGAGACCGAATAGAAGGAACGGATCTGGTTTTCCTCCGGGAGCTTACTGGCGGGATTTACTTCGGAGAGCCCAGGGGAAGAAATGAACAGGGAACCAAGGCCTTTGACACCTGCGTATATTCGGTGGAAGAAATCGAGCGATTAGCTCGCATGGGATTTGAGTTTGCCCAAAAGCGCCGAAAGTTACTTACTTGTGTGGATAAGGCCAATGTTTTGGCCACATCCAGGTTATGGAGAGAAACGGTGCAGCGATTGGCTCCTGAATATCCTGACGTGAAAGTAGAATATGAGTTCGTAGATGCAGTAGCCATGCGATTAATTCAATGGCCCAAAGCTTACGATGTCTTGATTACCGAAAACCTTTTTGGGGATATCCTTACAGACGAGGCTTCCGTGATCAGTGGTTCTATGGGATTAATGCCTTCGGCTTCGATTGGTGTTAAAACCAAGCTCTTTGAACCCATTCATGGTTCCTATCCCCAAGCGGCAGGTAAAGACATTGCCAATCCACTGGCCACCATTTTGTCTGCCTCCATGATGTTTGAGTATGCCTTTAGCTTGATGGATGAAGCAAAAGCCATATCGGATGCCGTGAACCTCTCCCTGGAAAAAGGGATGGTGACGGAAGACCTGGCAGACGGAGGGACCTCTTATAAGACCTCTGAAGTTGGAGATTGGGTAGCAGAGCAGATCGGAAAAGCTTGATTTTCGAATAGTTAGTTTCAAAAAAAACCGCCTTGGAGTATTTTCCAGGGCGTTTTTTTAAGGGTACCTAATTCATTACTTCTTTTTCATGAAGACATCAATTAATTCCTGTGTAATGCCACAGGAAGAATAGCCTCCGTCGTGGAAGAGATTTTGCATGGTGACCATCCGGGTGAAATCAGAAAATAAGGACACGATGTATTCGGCACAGGATTCAGCGGATGCATTTCCAAGGGGAGAAGCAATGTCAGCAAAATCGTAAAAATCATCGAATCCGCCAATTCCGGAGCCAGCCGTGGTTTTGGTGGGCGATTGAGAGATGGTATTGACCCTCACTTTCTTTAGTTTCCCATATCGCAATCCATAGTTTCTGGCAATACTTTCAAGTATGGCCTTTGCTTCGGACATGTCGGAATAGAACGGGAAGGCCCGCTGAGCCGCAATGTAGCTTAAGCCCACCACAGAGGCCCATTCATTTAAAATATCTTTTTTTTCTGCTATTTGAAGCATTTTATGAAAAGAAACTGCCGAAACGTCGTAAGATTTTTGAACCCATTCATAGTTCAGATCTCCGTAGGCCTTTCCTTTCCGAACGTTGGGTGACATTCCGATGGAGTGCAAAAGAAAATCAACGTTTCCTCCCAGGTATTCTTTGGCTTCATCGTAAAGGTTTTCTATATCTTCCACAGAGGTGGCATCCGCAGGAATGACAATCGTATCGCAGGCTTTTGCCAGGTCCTTGATCGCACCCATTCTCATGGCTATGGGAGCGTTTGTAAGCACAAACGTTGCCCCTTGTTCTTTTGCCTTTAAAGCCGTTTGCCAGGCAATGGAATTTTTATCAAGGGCACCTGTAATGATTCCTTTCTTTCCTTTTAATAGATTCTCAGGCATATTTTACTTTTGATTTTCTGACTTAAATTAAATATTATTTTATAAAATTAATTAAATATAGTTGAAACTTTTTGTGTTTTTAATCAATACAGCGAATAATAGCTGCTAATTGGCCAATAATTCTCTGGCACTCTCATAAGCGGAGGCGGAAGGATTAGATCCGGATATCATTTTAGCGATCTCCAGGAGTCGTTCCTCTTCATTTAGCAGCTTGATCTTACTGACAGTTTTTTTGGCACTGTTATCCTTAAACACAAAATAGTGTTTTTCGCCTTTGGCTGCTACCTGAGGGAGGTGGCTGATGCAGATAACCTGATGATTTTCAGCTATTTTTTGCATCATTCGCACCATCTGCAAAGCCACTTCACCAGAGATACCCGAGTCTATTTCATCGAAAATCAAGGTGGGCAATGCCATTTTATCTGCCATAACGTATTTAATGGCGAACATTAACCGCGAAAATTCCCCACCGGAAGCAACCTGCCCTATGGCTTGGGTTGCAATCCCTTTATTGGCGGAAAATAAAATGTCAATCTCGTCTATCCCGGAAGCAGTAGCCGGTATCTGATTCCGCTGGATTTCGATTTTAGCATTTTCCATACCTAGCTGGGATAGAAGTGCTTGAATTTCTTTGCTGAAACGGTCAAAAACTGCGATTCTCTTTTTGGAAAGCTGGATACCGGCTGCTTGTAGTTCCTTGTCTGCTTTTTCCAATTCCGTCTTTTTACGGATTAGCTCCTCCTCCAGGTGATCCGCCCGAAATACTTTGTCTGCCAGCACAGAAGCCAATTCGAGCAACTCGCTGTCTGTTTGAACACCGTGTTTTTTTTGGAGTTGATAGATTTTACTCAGCCGATCCCTGATCCACTCGGATTTTTCCAGGTCCACTTCCATACTTTCCTCCTCTGCTGAAAGGCTTTCCACGATATCTTTCAGTTCGATCAGGATACTATTAAATCGTTGGGACAAATCTTCGAAAGACTTTCCAAACCGGCTCAGGTATTGAAAATGCTGCTTAGCAGACCCCAGTCGTTGAAAGGCCCCCAACTCTTCATTGTCCAATAAGCCCAGTGCTTCAATGGCTCTGGCTTTGATCTCCTCGGCGTGGTTTAGGATCTCCTCCTCAGATTCCAACTGGCGCTGTTCCCCTTTTTCCAGGTTTAGTGAGGATAATTCCTCCAGTTGAAACTGATTATAATCGGCTTCTTGTTGCAGGTTTGTCTTTTCCTGTTCCAGCTCCCGAACCTGTCGGTTCAGGACCTGAAACGTTTCGAACTTCTCCTCAAAAAGTTGTCGTTCCTTTTTGCTGTCAGCAAACGCATCTATTAGCGACAATTGGTAGGCAGAAGCTCCGAGAAGTAGGTTTTCATGCTGGGAGTGAATGTCCATCAGGGTTTTTCCCAGGACTTTAAGCGTGTCTAGTTTTACAGGCGTGTCATTGACAAAAGCCCGGGACTTTCCGGAAGGGCTGATTTCCCTTCTGATAATACAAGCCTGCTCGTAATCGAGTGCTTCCTCTTCAAAAAAGGATTGCAGGCCGTAATTCTGGATGGCTATGACACCTTCTATGACGCATTTTTTGGTTTCGTCAAAAAGTGATTTGGTGTCGGCCCTGTTCCCTAAAAGTAAACCGACAGCGCCCAGCATGATGGACTTGCCAGCACCCGTTTCCCCGGTAATCATATTCAATCCCGGGCAAGGATTCATTTCCAATTTCTCTATCAAAGCATAGTTTGTTATGCTTAGGTTGGTCAACATGGTGCTTTGGTTTCGTTTAGGAAACCAAAATTAACCAAAAAAACAGGATTATCCTTTCAAAATGTCGTTGTATTTTCGGGCGTTGTTCGGGTCTACTTTTAGCAAAACCTCCACCGCCTCCTGCTTTATTTCATCAGGAGCAGTTTTTAAAAGTTTGCTTATCTCGTCTGATTTGGCATCCATAAAGCTGATTGTGAGGATGCTATTGGGCTGCGCCTGATTTGCTTCTTGTACCAATTTGATTGCCTCCAGGATGTTTTCAAAACCTTCCTCTGGTTTTGTGGTCAAAAAATCCAAGCCTTTTCGGTGATACAGGTAATAGGCATCGCGTACAGGAACCATCACCTGCGAGCTATACAATTCATTGGAAAGCCAGTATCGGTTTCTCTTGTCCGAGGGGTTTTGGTTCCAGCCGGGCCTGGAAGACTGCTGCGCATTGGACACAATGTTACTGGCTGTTTCAAAATAGGGGTCGCCACCTCTGGGAGCAAAAGAGTCATAATCCATCCCAATAGCTATGTAAGCATAGTAAGCCAACAGGGAGGTGATGTTGTTTAAAAATGAATATTGATTAAACTCCAATGGCTGGGATTCTACGTATTCAAAGGTCCAATTTCGATCCGCAAAATTCAACATCAGGCTCTCGTAGTTGGAACCGTAGACGGGACGGACGGTTTGGATCTGCACAGTGGCAGTAAAAAGCCCTACCTGAGGCATGTCATTTATCGTTATCAATAAATTTCCCTTGATCCTTTCTTCCTGCTTAAATTCATCGTCCGTCCAATTCCGACCATTTAAAAATTGTTCAAAGGAAGATTTCATTTGCTCAAAAATATCCCTGTCCTGAGTCCTTGCCCGCTCACTGTTAATCGTAACGGTAAAGTTCAACTGTTGAGAGAATCCAGTTTGCCGCAGGGAAACCAGTAACAATAGAACAAAAAAAACGAGGTAACGGAACATTTCTTACATTTTAAACCACACCTTATTTAACGGT
Organism: Cyclobacterium sp.; assembly: GCA_041685605.1. Taxonomy (GTDB): domain Bacteria; phylum Bacteroidota; class Bacteroidia; order Cytophagales; family Cyclobacteriaceae; genus Cyclobacterium. Next base: position 15,176 of record JAWLFL010000087.1, read on the forward strand.
TTTCTGGTGGTTCTGTTGTCTGAAAAAAGACTTCTATTTTATCGAGAATCACGGAGGCCAATTCCTCTTTTCTCAAGGTCGGAGATTTTTGGCTTTCCCCCTTTTTATCAATGAAGGTAACCTGGTTGGTGTCTTTCTGAAACCCGGCTTCGGGATCAAGTAGGGAGTTCAATACGATAAAATCGAAATTTTTAGTTTTTAGTTTATTGCCAGCACTTCCGGTGCCTTCATCTGTTTCCAAAGCAAAGCCCACATGGACCTGTCCGGATTTTTTTTTCTGGCCGAGACTCCGGGCAATGTCGGGGTTTTTTACCAGCGTAAGGCTTAGCTTATCGTCCTTTTTTTTGATTTTTTCGGGTGCAGGGCTTTCCGGACGGTAATCCGACACGGCTGCTGTGAAAATGGCGACCTCTGATTGTGGGTGGTTTTTTTTTGCTTCCTCATACATTTCTATCGCTGTGGACACAGGGATCGTTTGTATAGACGGATGCCGGGCCTTCAGGGCACTTGGTCCCAAGATAAGCGTCACCTGGGCACCTCGTTCGGCTGCTTTCTCTGCAATAGAAATACCCATTTTTCCGCTGGAATGGTTGCTTATGTACCGGACCGGATCCATCGCCTCCCGGGTTGGTCCGGCGGTGATCATTATTTTTTTTCCTTTTAATGAACTATTGGTTGGATGAAGAAAGGTAAAAACTGCTGAGAGAATGTCTTCGGGCTCGGGCATACGTCCTTGTCCACTGAGGCCACTGGCCAATTCCCCGGTAGCTGCCTCCATTACCTCAATGCCATGCTGTCGTAAGGTAGCAAGGTTTTGTCGAACGGCCGGGTGCCGGTACATGTCCAGGTCCATAGCCGGTGCTACCAATACCGGACAAGTAC
>JAWLFL010000088.1:0-16035 GCA_041685605.1 Cyclobacterium sp.
GGCAGAAGGGAGCTGTTTGAAAAAACCGGCAGAGCCTATGACCAAACGGTAGCAGTTCCGGAAGATCCGGCCACCTTTTTCAAAAAGCATGGCTTGCCGGAAGATCCGAATAAGCCTTGAGAGGGTGTCTTTTAGCGGATTTGCTATTTGACATTTGCAATGTCGAACCACAGATGAGTAGGATTTGCAGTCCTGGTTGCGGAATCGTTTCGGGGATTGTGGGGACGTGATGGGGATTACAAATCCCTTTTATCTGTCCTCGGGATTGCAAATCCCGAGGAGCAGCACTAGCTGTTTGACGTTTGCAGTGTCGAACCACAGATGAGTAGGATTTGCAGTCCTGGTTGCGGAATCGTTTCGGGAGTTGCGGGGACGTGATGGGGATTACAAATCCCTTTTATCTGTCCTCGGGATTGCAAATCCCGAGGAGCGGCACTAGCTGTTTGACGTTTGCAGTGTCGAACCACAGATGAGTAGGATTTGCAGTCCTGGTTGCGGAATCGTTTCAGGAGTTGCGGGGACGTTATGGGGATTACAAATCCCCTTTATCTGTCCTCGGGATTGCAAATCCCGAGGAGCGGTCCCAAGGAGCGGTCCCGAGGAGCGGGGGAAGGTAAAAAAGAAATTATTTCTCCACTTTCTGGCCATCCAGGATCTCAAAGCGGGACATTTTGCTGATGTATTCGGGAACCATTTTTTTCATGTGCAAAACCAACTGCATTTCATCTTCGGGATCAAATAAGGTTTCAAACAATCGCATTTTTATTTTGATCTCCTGAAAGTTGCCGGGGCGGACCAGGGCTATCTTTATCTTGGGATGGTGGGTTTCAACTGACTGTTCTCCGGAATCCAATACTTCCTCGTACAACTTTTCACCGGGACGCAATCCCGTGATTTCTATGTCGATGTCCACACCGGGCTTTTTACCGCTGAGGTAAATCATTTTTCTCGCCAGATCAATGATCCTGATCGGTTCGCCCATGTCAAAAACGAAAATCTCGCCTCCCTTGCCCATGGCTCCTGCCTCCAATACCAAATCACAGGCCTCGGGTATGGTCATGAAATATCGCGTAACGTCGGGGTCAGTGACCGTCAAAGGTCCTCCATTTTTAATCTGCCGTTTAAACAAGGGAATAACCGAACCGTTTGATCCGAGTACATTTCCAAAGCGGGTGGTGATAAAGGCTGTTCCTGATTTGTGCTGATCCTTTTGGGATTTGTCGAGGGATTGTACATACATCTCAGCCAACCTTTTGCTGGCCCCCATCACATTGGTGGGATTTACGGCCTTGTCTGTGCTGACCATGACCATTTTTTTTACACCATAAGCCACCGCACAATCCGCCACATTTTTTGTGCCCAGCAGATTACACTGAACGGCTTTGACCGGATACTTTTCCATCATGGGCACATGTTTTAACGCCGCGGCATGGAAAACAAAATCGGGCTTGTAAAGGTCAAACACCTTTTTGAGCCCTTCCAGATTAGTCACATCCTCCAAAATGGCATGAAGCGGCAGCTCTTTGAATTCATTCTGGATAAATACCTCCTGATCATGCAGGGGAGATTCGGCCATATCCAGCAAGACCAAAACCTCCGGAGCGCATCTGGCAATCTGTTTGGACAATTCACTTCCTATGGATCCGGCCGCTCCTGTGACCAGCACCCGCTTGCCTGTTATCAGCGCAGAGACCGTGGTGTTTTTCAGACAAATGGATTCCCTACCGAGTAGGTCCTCAATTTTCACGTCCCTGAGTGCCCCGGGACTGAGGTTACCCCCTATCCACTGGTTTACAGGAGGTATGGTCATGGCATGGATATCCAATCGGATGCAGGCATCAATAATTTCCCGTTTTCGACTGGGAGGAAGTTCAATGATGGCAATGATCAATTCTTCCAGCTCATATCTTTCCGCCAGGTCCGCCAATTCGTCAACGTTACCGAATACAGGCAATCCCTCAAAATACTTACCTTTCTTCCGGGGGTCATCATCCAAAAAACCATAAACCAGAAACTGGTACTGACTGTCTTTGACCACAGCCCGGTAGGTAATGCTGCCCGCCTCACCTGCTCCATAGATCAGTATTTTTTTCTTGGGCAAATCCATCCCTTTGAGCTTGTTTTTTCTGAAAAAATCCTTTACCAGCAGGCGGTAGGTGATCAGGAAAAACAAAGCGAGTACTCCTCCGATGATCAGCACGGCAAAGGGTACCACCCTACCTCCACCATATACGATCACCTTTAATAGATTAAGTACCGACACCGCCAGTACCGTAAAGCCAACTGTTCGCAGGATTAACATCCCATCCATGATACCGGTATGGCGCACTATTCCGGTATAACTTTTTGTTAGAAACATTACAAACAGGCCAATCAAAACAAACGTGAGGGTTCCCTGAAAAACCTGCAGGTCGGCCATCCTTAACCAATCGAAATTGGTGGCCAGGAAATAGGCAAAAAAGATAGATATGAAAAGAATAATACTATCGAGACAAGCGATAAACCACCTGGGTAGAATGCTGATTTTTTTTGAAAAAAACATGAATAAACTTATGGTTAGGACCTACCAATAAATGCATATCAAAGATAGTAGTTTTTCACCTTACAAAAAAACGAAACTTATTCTTTGAAAAACACTTTCTCAAAATAAATACAACATTCAGTAAAAGGCGCATACATGGCTTTTGAATCGATTTTCACCAATGATAAACCATTTGTACCTCCAAATTGAAATTGGAACGTACACCCGCTGCGTCCTGCCATTGGTAATGGTGGGAATGAATATATTGCCCGGTAGCCGAAAGGTTAATGTCAGCCAATTTTCTTTCCCATAATAAGGCCAGGGCCAAATCTGTCCAGGGCTCCAAATCTGCGTTGGCAGCTGTTGCCGCATAATAAAAATCCTCATTGCGTGCCACCCGCTCCAGCCGTATTCCCGTTTTTTTCCAGCCCTGCACATAGGCCAATTCCAGGGTTTGCATATTGGTACCGGGACCGAGCCCCACTCCCAGGGGCTCTCCCCTATGCGTAAATCCGCGAAGCCTGGAATGACCGTGCCAGCTAAGTCCCGCATTACCGGAATAGCGCACCAGTCGGTTGATGGATTCCTGCTGCTGGGTCATCTCGCCACGGATTTGAAAATGTCCTTTTTCCAGGGTCCATAGTTTGGAAAATCCCAGCAAATAAGCCCGGGCGTGTTCGGGATTTAGGATAAACTCCCGCCAATTCAATGCATGGTCCCGACGGCCATACTCAAAATAAAGCTCTGATTGTGCCTGTGGCAACACCCAGCGGCCAAACACCGCCACCTGCTGGTCCCATTCCCCATTGGCATTGGAAAATCCGTAATTTTCCTTGATCAGGGGCATGATTACCGGCAGCAAGGCCCTGAAGCCTGCCGGCCGATCCTGGTTATGGATCTGAAAAGTCCGTGAAAAACCCAATGACAAGCCATTGAGCCACTTGGGAGAGTAGGCCAGGATCAGTGCGTTCAGATAGCGCGGGTCTTCCCGGTGTGGCCTGTAAAATTGCTGATTGAGTGCCTCCTGCTGCAAGGGAGCATAAGCGGTGCTGGCCAGTCTACCCATCAGTAGCTGTCCTTCAAACGTTCCCATAAAGGTGGGCAGCGGTGCCCTGGTACCCAGGCTCAGGTGAGGAAATCCTGGAGCATGATGACTGAAAATAAGCGACTGAAACTGTCCGGGACCCCACCAGATATTGCTGGTACTGAGGCTTAATTCCCATTTGCGCCAATGAGCGGCCAGTTTGGATTGTCCCCAACCCAGGCGAAGCAGCATCCCCTGACTAAAACGCTCCGGATAGTTGAGTGTATTGGGATAACGGAAATACCTGCGGTTGGTGGTCCCTCCGTAGCTATCCGGAAATCCCTCATAGGCGGTGTTTCCGGCCAAAACCAATTCCGGTTGGAAACGGAATTCCAGCCAATTTTTACGGTATAGCAGTCCGGGATTTAACCAGAGCTGAGGTCCTCTGGCCGGCACCTTCAGGTAAGGATAGTATCCATAGGGCCTGCTGGCGGAATGGCCCAGGGAAGCCCTTAACGGTAGCCATTTCCAGTTATCCTTGATTTCCTTTCCGGGAGCCAGGCTATCTCCTTCCATCAGGTCCGCAAGCGGTAAATCGAAGGGACGGATCAGGTAACTGGCCTGGTTGTCTCCCTTGCCCAGGAGCTGCATTCTCCTACCGGCTTCTTCCAGCATGGGCTCACCGGCAAAAACCTGGGCCTGCAAGGCGATGTGGTTTACACAAAGAAATAGGACTGTAAAAAAGAGGGTTCGTAGCATTTGGGCCGAAAGATAAACTTTTTTACAAAAAAATAGGAAAGAATGGCAATCTTATGCCTTGCCACCTGGTGCCGAGCTGTTCGATAGTTGCAATGTCAAACCGCAGATGAGCGGGATTTGAAATGCTGGTTACGAAATCTTTTTGGGGATTACGGGGACGTTATGGGGATTGCAAATCCCCTTTATCTGTCCTCGGGATAGCAAATCCCGAGGAGCACTAGCTGTTTGACATTTGCAATGTCGAAGGACAGATGAGTAGGATTTGCAGTCCTGGTTGCGGAATCGTTTTGGGGATTGTGGGGACGTTATGGGGATTGCAAATCCCCTTTATCTGTCCTCGGGATAGCAAATCCCGAGGAGCACTAGCTGTTTGACATTTGCAATGTCGAAGGACAGATGAGTAGGATTTGCAGTCCTGGTTGCGGAATCGTTTTGGGGATGGCAGGGACGGTATGGGGATTGCAAATCCCCTTTATCTGTCCTCGGGATTACAAATCCCGAGGAGCGGGGTTCCGAGGAGCTGTGCTCAGGGCATTTCCGATCCAGGTGCTGCCATCGGGCACATTGCGGGTGACTACTGATCCGGCACCTATTTTGGCCCAGGACCCGATTTGGATGCCCGGCAAAACGGTACTGCCGGCACCAATCAGGGTTCCCTCCCCCACCCGGACCCCTCCGCAGAGGATGGCTCCGGGAGCAATGTGTGCAAAATCTGAAATCCTGCAATCGTGGTCGATCGAAGCCGCCGTATTGACGATGACCTGCCTGCCCAGCTGGCTGTCTACTTTCACCAGGCATCTTTCCATCACCACCGTGCCTCCACCCATAGTAGCGCGCTTGCTGAAAATAGCGGAATTATGGATCAGGCGGCCAAAATCCGCCCTTTCCCGGTACCGCAGGTAAACCTTTTGGCGTGCGCTATTGTCTCCTATGGCTATCAATAAGGGATGATCAAAAATAAAATGATCGGGAACAGGGCCAAGCACCGGGAACTCCATCAGTTGGGTTATGTGGGTATTGTCATCAAAGATTCCGTGCACCCTGTCCTCCGGGCCTAGCAGGTCAATGATTACTTTTCCATGGCCGGATGCTCCAAAGATGTACATGTAAGCAGGCGTTTTTTGGTTCAGGCACTTTGCCGATTTCCGCGAAATGGTGCTACCGAAAGGCTGCCCTCCGGATAAATATGTTGCTTGCGGATCAGAGGCCTGATGGTCAGGTAAAGGATTTTTACATCCAGCAGAAAACAGCGATTCCGAACGTACCAGGTATCATAACGGAACTTTTCCTCCCAACTCAGCATGTTCCGGCCTTTGATCTGCGCCATTCCGGTGATGCCCGGTAGGACTTCATGGCGGCGGTTTTGTTCTTCAGAATAGAGGGGCAGGTATTCCGGCAGCAGGGGCCGGGGCCCCACCAAACTCATTTCTCCCCGGAGCACACAATACAATTGCGGCAATTCATCCAGCGAACTTTGCCTTAACCAGCTGCCAACCTCGGTCATCCGTTCTTCATCGCTTAATAGTTTTCCCGACAGGTCCCGGGCTTCGGACATGGTGCGGAATTTCAGCAAGGTAAAGGGCCTGCCAGACCTGCCGGTACGGGTTTGCGTAAAAAACACCGGTCCCTCCTCTTTCCACCAGAGCAGAACCACCAAGGCTGCCATCAGCGGAGAAAGCACCGTCAACAGTACCAGGGCTACTAAAAAATCAAAGATCCGTTTTCCCACTTTCACGACAGTTTATCTGACACCTTCATGATGTCCTTGTGCAACAAAAAAACTACCTCCAATACCCGGTCCATTTCTTCCTCCGTCAGGCCTGTGCTACTCGGCAGGCAGATGCCCTGTGAGAAAAGGGCCGAAGAGACTCCCGTTCCAAAGAAAGGGGTGTTTTTATATAAGGGCTGCAGGTGCATGGGTTTCCACAACAACCTGGATTCGATTTCCTGATCCTGCAGGCTAACCATCAACTCCCTGGCTGAAAATCCTGCCAGTAGGGGGTCTATTACCATGGTTGTGAGCCAGCGGTTGGAGAAAAAACCTTCCGGTTCCTGCAAGAAGCTGATACCGGGGAGTTCCTGCAGGAATTGCTGGTACCTGCGGAAGATAGCCCTTCTTTTTTGGATCCGCTCCTCCAGGCTGTCGAGCTGGGCCAGACCGATCCCAGCAGAAATATTGTTCATTTTATAATTGAATCCCAATTCGGAATGCTCGTAATGGGGAAAATCCAGCTTTGCCTGGGTAGAAAGGTAGCTGGCTTTTTTGGCCAGAAAACGGTTGTCGGTAAGTAAGGCTCCTCCACTTCCGGTGGTGATGATCTTGTTGCCGTTAAAAGAAAAAATGCCCAAATCTCCAAATGTTCCGGCATACTGTCCGTCAATACTGGATCCTACCGCCTCTGCCGCATCTTCAATCAGGGGAATTTCGTACTGCTGGCTGATTTCCCTGATTCGGGGCCAGTTGGCTGGCATGCCGAAAAGGTTGACTACCACGATGGCCTTGGGCTTTTTTCCCTTTCGTAGCCGCTCTTGAATCGTCCATTCCAGGGTATCCGGACACATGTTCCAAGTTTCTTCTTCACTGTCCACCAGTAGCGGCTGGGCTCCCAGGTAAAGAATGGGATTGGTAGAAGCTATAAATGTAAAACTCTGGCAAAGCACCTCGTCTCCAGGTCCTACCCCCAGCAGGTGCAAGGCCAGATGGATTGCGGAAGTACCGGAATTGATGGCCACTACATGGGAAGCCTCAAACTTCCGGGACAAGCCCTGCTCGAATGCCGTAATAAACCTGCCATTGGTGGCGATCTGCCCTTCTTCCATGGCGGCCATGACATGCTTTATCTCTGCACCCTGAAATTCCGGAAAAGACAGGCAAATCTTTTCTTTACTTTTTTCCATTACTTCCCTGTAATTCGATACTACCAGCTAAAGATATAAATATTTACAGAAAAATTAAATGATATTCCTTCCAGGGAAATCAAATTTATCCCCCCGGATTTGTTAAAAATCGGATAATTTTTTCCCCAAAAAAATCAAGTACTTTTTCTTATAGGCTTGTAGCATTTTCCTGATAATTAAAACTATTTGATCCGTATAAGCCGGTTGGATGTCAGAAAATATTTTTTTCAATATTTTTTACATTTTTTTTAATCAGCCAATACCGGAATCCCAAATAGCCCGATATCATCACCAAAACAAAGGCCATGGCAGCGAACCAATGAAAGGTTTCCAGGCCTATACCGTAGACCCATATCCCGTTGATCACCAATTGCAGTCCCGCATAAATCAAAGAGACCTGCACATGGGGAATGCCTGCCTCATTGGCCAGGTACTGGTACAGGTGACTGCGGTGGGGCTGAAAGATATTTTCCCTGCGAAAAAGGCGCAGCAAGAGGGTAATTACCGCATCCAGGCCATATACGGTAAAGAAAAACAAGTACGCGGGATTACCCGTAAGGATAATCACCTTTATCATCAGGTAGCCCAGCACCATGGCCATGCTGACAGCACCTACATCCCCGGCAAAACAGCGGGCCTTCTTCCGCACATTGAACCAGGCAAACGCGAGGCAAGCCAGTGCCAGCAGCAGGAGCAGTTCCCTTTCCCCGGCCATTTCCGGAACCAGGGCAAAACTCCCCATGGCCACCAGCGCATAGAGCACGGTAATCCCATTGATTCCATCCATAAAATTAAACAGGTTGGTCCAGCCAATCAGCATAAAAAACAATAGGGGAATCCAGGCTCCCAGTTGGTTGCCCTGCCCCAGGTCCAGCAGCAGCAGTACGGTGGCCAGGAAGTGAGCACTGATGCGCGGCAATTGATGCAGGGGGCGGATATCGTCCCACATGCTGATCCCACCGACCAGCAGTATGGCCAGTGCCAGTGGCCAGGAGGCTGCCCCCATCAGCCAGGCCAGGATCACTGCCAGAACGAACACCATGCCCCCACCTCGGATGGTATTTTGGGTATGGGAGGAGCGTTCATTGGGTTTGTCAATGATCTGGTAGCGTTCGGCCAGGCGAAAATACAGGAGCAAGGCTCCCAGGAAAAAAAGGAAGGCAATCAGGTAGTACATGGCTGTAAAAAAGGCTTCCGGCAAAGGTAATTAATTATTAGATATTTTAAAGAGGCATTTGGGGGGACTTAGAGGTGATGTGGTGATGTGGTGATTTGATGATGTCTCGTCCTAAAAATTCTTTACAGTTTGAGCAGTTAATCCTATATGTAATTTATTTTTCAAAAAGATTTTTCACTTTGACCAGAAGTTCATTTTTCGCTAGATCTGTGAGCTGAGAAATCTTTTTTTTAACCAACATTTTTTCCATCACGAAAATCTTATGCACCCTAACCTGGCTCTTTTTTCTCAGTGAAACAGTAATCCTGTTTTCATCAATAAAAAAACTAAATTCATCACTTCTCGATGTTGAACTGATTTGGGCTAGAATGATATCCCTGGTATTATTTACTCTTTCACCTGAAATAACCACAGCGGGCCGGCTTTTTGACAGTTGCCCATCAGAAAAAGGGAAGGGAACAATAACGATATCACCTTGCCTAAAATCCATTTATTCAAGAAAACTATCCCAATGGGCATCATCTTCATTTTCCCAATCTTCATTTAAGGATGATTCTGAAAGCCGCATGGCATGCTGTGTTAAAGCGCTTTCGCCAGCATGTTTTTGATGGAGTTGGTCTTCATTTTTCTTTAATACAAATTCCGCAAAGTCAGCAATTTCTTGAATGCTATCTTCTGGCAGTTGTTCCAACGTTTCAACTGTTTTATGAATTAAACCTTTTTTTGACATAAATCCATCCATTTCTGTAATATACGGTTTTTTCAGATTTAGTTTACATTATGCCTAGTGAAAGTTAAGGGTTAAGGGTTAAAACTAAACAGTTAACCGATTAAACAATTAACCTCTTTCGAATCCAACGTACATCAACCTTCACGATCTACGAAAAACACCTCAGAAGCTGATACGCAATCCTAACCTATCGACCTATCCACTTATAGACCTATCGACTATACGTTGGCGGTTGGCAGTTGGCTGGGCTAAAAGCTAAAGGCCAAGTGCCAAACAGGATACGAAACCTATAAACCTTTTAACTGCTTCGCCAGCTTCCCTGCCTTTTCATAGACCATCGGATTTTCTCTGATGGCAAAGGATTCATTGAAATTTCGGATGGTATACGCATTCTGAATCAACTGTTTATCGGAAAGTTTATGGTGCAAAACCATCCAGTCCAACACTTCGGTCCAGCGCCAAATTTTGGTTTTGGAGGTGACACCCGCCACCGGAACAGGAAAGGCTCCGCTCCCTCTGGCACCGGAAATCAGCAAGCGGATGGATTCTTTGGACCTGCCCAATCGCCTTGCGATTTCTGCGGCAGTAACCAAATCTCCTGGTTCAACACTACTCACCGGAATTCCTGCGTTTTCAACATCCAAAATAGCACTCAGGATAGCTGTTTCAAAGGACTCCCCTTCCCGATCAAAATCCAAATAAGCTGTCTGCTCCCTAAAATAAAGCAAGGCATCGTTAGAACCCCCTTCAAACAATTTGGTTTCTAAATCATCGGAAGGCTTTAGCAAACCCTTTAGCACCAATGTAAATTGAAAATTTGACATAGAGGTTTATTTGTGGATAGAAACGGGGATTTGCGGTTTTAGGGGCTGAATTTTTGTTGAGCTGATTCTGAAAACCTGTTAAGGGTTAATGGCTTATTTGTTGTCGGGTTTGTGGTTTTTGGGTTTTAATAGGCTGAATTGTTGCTAAGCTTATTTTGGAATTTGTTAAGGGTTGATGGTGTACGAAGATTCGAAGATGACCTTTTTTCTATAACTACCGGGACTGAACGTAAATTGGGTCCAAAAGCAAACGTTTTTCAATAGATCATAATTAAAATATGAAACGTCATCTACAACTATGCTGGGATGCTTTCTATTGCCCATGACAAAATTAACGATTTTGTTGATTTAAGTCAACTTTTTTGATTATTTGCGGTGCCTGAGCTTGTCGAAGGCATGGTTCAATGGTAGGATGATTAACTGATGAAGGACTCCAGTGATGAAAACCAAACCCCGACAGGAGTGTTATGATTGTAACCCCGGGTAAGCCGAGGGACGAGGCGCAGCCCGGGGTAGGTGGAGCCTCGCATTTCCTGCATTGGCTATCCAGCCGCTAAAAAGTGAAGCTGGCTTTCCGCCAATGCCCGGGCACGTTTGTGACCACCCCCCGGACCCCCTCCTAAAACAGGAGGGGGAGGCAAGCCAGGAACAAGCATTACTACCGCACCTAAATCCCAAACCAGCCCAAATGCAAAAAGGCCAGACCCTAAAGCCTAGCCCGTATCGAACTACATTAACCCTTAACAAACAAAGCTGAATCCATAATACAGGCTAATCGTCAGACAGCCCGGCTGAATAATCTTGCAAGGATCCGGTCAATTAACCCTTAACTATCAAAAATAAAATAAGACATCCAGTCCTCTTTCTGACTAATATTGAGTTTGAATTATTTCCAGAATTCCCTCTTTCCCTGAATTTAAAAATTCGATCAGGGCATCTCTGTTTTTTTTCAAGAGATTTGAAACAGATCTGGTGGTTAAATTACTGGTTTTTAACCAGATGATTTTGGGTGGAATACCCTTAATCATATTTAAATCAATAAAATCCGCGTCAAATGTTACGATTGAATACCCGTGATCCTTTGCATAATCAAAAATAGAGGAATCCGATGCGTCCTCCAACCCTACATGTCGAACCTGATAGGACCCCGGAAAATCAGATTCAATTTGCCTGACAATTTTTGGAGAGATATTTTGGTCAAACAAAAGCTTCAAGAGGCAATTTGCAATTTATGCTCCTTATCTGCTGCAAAAGCCAGACAAGCATTAATCATGTTTTCGCTAATCTCTTCAAAATCCTGCATGATCTCCTGTTTGCTCATTCCGTTTGATAGCCAGTTTAACACGTCATAAACGGAGATTCTTGTCCCTTTAAGGCAAGGTTTACCAAATCTCTTGTCAGATCTGATTTCTATATATTCCTGATAATTCATATTCCAAATATACGCAAATCCAGCCATTTTGTATACGACCATTCGTAATTACAGGAAACTGGGTCGTTTGCGATTTTCATGATGTGGGCTACTACAAGATCAGTCTACAAAGGCATGGTTTGATTGGTTGATGGTATCATGGTACGATTGTGGGGATTTGACGATGGATTAGCTGGTTAACTGGTTAATCGCTGATGGATTCCTGTTACGAGCACCAAACCCCGACAGGGGTGAAAGGATTATAACTCCGGGTAAGCCGAGGGACGAGTCGTAATAACCGCTGAATCCGATTTAAGACGGAGAGACTAAGGGATGATTTGATGATGTGATGATTTGATGATGGGGTGATGGGGTGACCTAAATTGTATGGCAGCTGGTCTAACGGCTGCTATATCAGCTAGCCGGGAACCAAGCCCCGAGGGGGCGAAATACCATAAGCCCCGGGTAAGCCGACTAGGGAGGCGCAGCCCGGGGTAGTTGGAGTCTTGCGCTCCCTGCATTGGCTATCCAGCTGCTCAATCATGAAGCTGACTTTTCGCCAATGCCGAGCCACGTTTGTGACCACCCCCCAAGCTCTGACGGGTCACAGTTAAAGAAGGAGGGACATTGTTTAACCCTTAACCAACACAGTTGAGCCCAAAACCAGGCATCCTGCCAAAATACCCTTTTCAATTTTCCAGCCGAATTCCAGCCTGTTAACCCTTAACCACCACCGTTGAATCCACCGCCAGCACCAAATGCACAAAGGCCAGACCCTGAAACCCAGCACGTATCGAACATAACCACCACGATTGGACCTAAATTGTATGGTAGCTGGTCTAACTACTACTATAACATAGGTATCCGGAACCAAGCCCTGAAGGGGCGATATACCATAAGCCCCGGGTAAGCCGACTACGGAGGCGCAACCCGGGGTAGTTGGAGCCTCGCGCTCCCTGCATTGGCTATCCAGCCGCTAAAAAGAGAAACCGGCTTTCCGCCAATGCCCGGGCACGTTTGTGACCTCCCCCCGGACCCCCTCCTAAAACAGGAGGGGGAGGCAAGCCACGAACAAGCATTACTACCGAACCTAAATCCCAAAAACAGCCCCAAATGTAAAAAGGCCAGACCCTTTAAGTCCAGCCGATAACGAGCCAGTTAACCGTAAACCACCGGATTAAGACTTAGAGACGGGGAGACTGAGGGACTAAGGAATGGTGTGATGATGGGATGATACAATTGCTTAACCCTTAACCACCACGGTTGAGCCCGAAACCAGCCATACTGCCTAAATGGCCGTTTCAATTATTCAGCCGAATTCCAGCTTGTTAACCCTTAACCACCAGGGTTGAATCCACCGCCAGCACCAAATGCACAAAGGCCAGACCCTAAAGCCCAGCACGTATCGAACATAACCACCACGATTGGACCTAAATTGTATCGTAGCCTGTGTAACGGCTACTATATCAGGTAGCCGGGAACCAAGCCCCGAGGGGGCGGAATACCATAAGCCCCGGGTAAGCCGACTAGGGAGGCGCAGCCCGGGGTAGGTGGAGCCTCGCATTTCCTGCATTGGCTATCCAGCCGCTAAAAAGTGAAGCTGGCTTTCCGCCAATGCCCGGGCACGTTTGTGACCACCCCCCGGACCCCCTCCTAAAACAGGAGGGGGAGGCAAGCCAGGAACAAGCATTACTACCGCACCTAAATCCCAAACCAGCCCCAAAAGCAAAAAGGCCAGACCTTAAAGCCCGGCCATACAAATGCCATTTAAATTTTAACCGACTTTTCTGCCAAAAAAATCTGTGCTAATCTGTGGCCATCTGTGGTGAATCAGTAAACGATTAATCAAATAACCGATTAAACATAAACACCAGGACTGACCTAACAAAAAAGGCTTATTCAAACCAATAATCAGGTATTAAAAAATCCCTCCAAAATCAGTTTCCGTATCTCTTCTCTTTGTACTTTTTCAGAGCTGATGTTTCGGCAAATAAAATAATCGCCACTATTTCCCGACCGAAAGAATTTTCTTGCCTCCTTGTCGCTGATACCATAAATGTTGTAATGACAAGGGTCTCCGTGGGAATTATCCCATTCTAATTTTGAACCTGTTGGTAGTTCACTTGAACTGAATCTCCAATATACAGGTGGCTGGAAGCTGATGGTTCTGTAGTGGCTGTCGATGTGTCCACAGGTGGATTCTGACTTTTGAATGGAACATTCCTGGTCAAATATGGAGATGCCTCCTCTTGCACCAGAAGAATTCCTGAAGGCGAGGCTTGAAAATCGGGATAGTTTTTGGTCAAAGTGCTTGGGGGATAAAACGCGAATGACTTCCATAATTTGGCATGTTTAAAAATTTTCAAATGGTGCATAAGCTCAACCATGCTTAGTTTTTCCAAATCAATGATCTCCTCCTGATCGATCAACTCCACATATAATTCCATATTTCCATCATTCAGGATATTTACCTCTATGAAATATTGGCCGGGATAAGCGGTCACTTGAATCTCCCCCTCTGTGCCCGGGAAAGTATCTACCAGACAGAAAAATTCCATTTGGAGGGATTTAGCAATGATTATTGCCTTTTGGATTAACTCATTGGTGGGGCCATGGCCCTCCCCAAAATGCCAGCCATCTTTCAAATCTTTGAAGGCTTCCATCTTTAGCAGGGTTTCTGATAAGTTACTTTCCAACTTATTTTTTTCAGCAGAAAAACCGGAATAGATTATGGTGGATTCCATACTCATTGCTTTAGAAATTTCTCCACCTCGTGGGTGGTCATGATTTTTTGTTTTGAGTTTTTCTCCAATGTGTCAATAATTTCTTTTAGAGATTGACTCAAAGTTTTGGCTACGGAAAATGACACATTCACTATAGCCGAAGGTTTTCCATTTTGTTGCATAACGATCATAATATCCGAATTTCCAACTGCATTGGTAAAGCCGTTGCAATAAATTTTAGGTACGGTATCTGACTCCAATGCCAAATTAATAAGCTGATTGAGTTGTGCATTTTTTTCAATTTGAGAATCCCCTTCTTCCTTTTTCATGCCTTTTTAAATTTTAATATTTTCTCTTATCAACGAAAAACAAAATTAAAAGTGAAGGTATAAGCTCAAAAATTTAAGCAAAATAGTTTTAATAAACCAACCATGAGTAAATATTTTCAAATTGAAATAACCAAAGATTCATCTTAGATGTGATTTTCCCCACACCTCAACAGGCTTCGAACCTATTAACCCTTAACCACCGGATTAAGACTGAGAGTGGGGGTGACTGAGGGACTTAGAGACGAAGGGATGAAGGGATGATATGGTGATTTGATGATTTGATGATGGGGTGATGTGGTCCTACACCACGATTGGACCTAAATTGTATCTTAGCCTGTGTAACGGCTACTATATCAGGTATCCGGAACCAAGCCCCAAGGGGGCGGAATACCATAAGCCCCGGGTAAGCCGACAAGGGAGGCGCAGCCCGGGGTAGTTGGAGCCTCGCGCTCCCTGCATTGGCTATCCAGCTGCTCAAAAGTGAAACTGGCTTTTCGCCAATGCCGAGCCAGGTTTGTGACCTCCCCCCGGGCCCCCTCCTAAAACAGGAGGGGGAGGCAAGCCACGAACAAGCATTACTACCGAACCTAAATCCCAAATCCAGCCCCAAATGCAAAAAGGCCAGACCCTATAAGTCCAGCCGATAACGAGCCAGTTAACCGTAAACCACCGGATTAAGACTTAGAGACGGGGAGACTGAGGGACGCAGAGACCAGGGGACGGATGGAACGTACAGAAATTTTTAGTCACTAAGGTATTATGTTTGAAAAGTGAAGCATAAGCTAAGATTCGTAACTTAAAGGAATAATCTCATTTATCACTTTAAACGAACATAGCTTATGCAACGCATTAAAGTTAACCAAAAAACATTTGAAGGACAATCGATCTATGTAGGTATCGACAAGCATCTTAAAAGCTGGAAGGTATCCATATTTGGTGAGCAATACGAATTTAACCCACACTGCAGCTAACCGCTCAGAAGTTGCTGTTTCTTAAGGCTTTCAATTTTTTCGATTTTCGTTTTGTGTACTACGGATTTTCGTTTGGTAAATGGTTGGTATTTGGTTTGCAGTATATCGTATATCTGCTTTAGATTTTTGTTGGGTACTGTGCATTTTCGGGTGGTGATGGTTTTGTCGTATGTGTTGGTCCCCGAAGTAGTGATTACCTTCTGGGTATTGCCTATTCTGACAATTTCTCCCCAGCAGCTATTTATGCCATTGTGTTTTAGCTGATATCTTACCGTATTGACCAGCCAGTAAGCCAATATCCCCAGATGGAGGTGTGCCATGGTGGCGTCGTCGTTTTTGTGGTAGATAGGCCTTAGGTCCAGGTCGGTTTTCAGGGTACGGAATGCGTTTTCTATCTCTCTGATGGTATTATAAATATTCCAGACCACATACTCTTCCTGTACATTCAGGTTGGTCCGGAGAAAATAGACGCCCAGGCTTTCATTTTTTTCCTGATGCCTGTCCGTGTCTTTTTTCCATGTGATTTCTGTGGCCAGCCCTGTTTTTGCATCACTGCTTACGGTAATGTCATAATAACGCTGAACAGACGGGTATTTTTCTTTGGCCCTGCCTATACGCTGGTGGACTTTGTCAGCTTTCTTGGTTCCTCCTTTGCTGTGTAGTGCGTT